>JBFGJL010000062.1:0-7361 GCA_041577235.1 Acidimicrobiia bacterium
CGTCCCTCTACGACCCGCGCCGCAAGCCCGAGTTCGCCCTCGAACGCCGCAACGACGTCATCGACACCATGGTCCGGCACGGCTTCATCACCGCCGAGGAGGGCGAGCAGGCCAAGAAGACCCGGCTCAAAGTCGCCAAGCCCTCCGATTTCCAGGGCCCGGCCGAACACGTAGTGGCCGAGGTCAAACGGCAGCTGCTGAACGACAAGGAGTTCTCGTTCCTGGGCAGCACCAAGGAAGCCCGCAAACAGGCCGTGTTCGGGTGCCCGGCCGACGCCGAGTCCTGCACCGGTGGAGGGGGGTTGCGCATCGTCGTCACCATCGACCTCGACCTCCAGAACAAGGCGAACGAGATCCTGCAGGAATGGCTGCCTCCTTCCGAGGACCCGGACCAGCTGGCCCCGACCGGCGCCATCGCCATGGTCGACAACGCCACCGGGGCGGTCAAGGTCATGGCGAGCGGGCTGCCGTTCGATCAGGAGCAGTTCGACCTCGCCACCCAGGGCCGCCGGAACCCGGGTTCCGCCTTCAAGCCGTTCGGGTTGGTGGCGGCGCTGGAGGCGGGCGAGAGCCTCAACTCGTATTGGGACTCCTCCAGCCCCAAGGACATCGAGTGCCCGTACGTGTGCAGCGAGAGGGGCAACGTCTGGAGGGTCCGCAACGCCGGTGGCGGCGGCGGACTGATGAGGCTGTTCGACGCTACTCGCCAATCGGTCAACGTGGTCTATGCCCAGGTGGCGTTGGAGGTCGGTCCCGATCGAATCGTGGACGCCGCCCACCGGATGGGGATCAAATCCGATCTGCCGGCGGTTCCCTCCGTGATCCTCGGGACCGGAGCGGTCAGCCCGCTCGAGATGGCCTCTGCCTACAGCAACTTCGCCACCAACGGCGTGTGGGCCCCGACCTACCTGATCTCCCGGATCCAAACCTCCGACGGCGAGGTGATCTACCGGCATCAGACGAGCCACGTCCAGACCATCGATGCGGGCCTCATCTCGGCCGCCCGCAAGCCACTCGAGCTGGTGCCCACCGGCTCCGGCACCGCCCCCCGCGCCAACATCGGCCGGCCCCAGGGTGGCAAGACCGGAACCCACCAGTCCTTCCTGGACGCCTGGTTCGTCGGCTTCGTTCCCCAATTCTCGACGGCGGTGTGGGTGGGCTACAAGGAGGCCCAGATCCCGCTGACCGGGGTCACCATCCACGGCGAGGTCTATCCACGGGTCTATGGAGGCAGTGTGCCGGCCCCGATCTGGAGGGAGTTCATGGAGTACGCCCTGGCCAACGTGCCGGTGCAGGAGTTCCCACCCGACGGCGAGGGGATGGACTACTTCTTCCGGGTGCCGACCACCGAGGTCCCGCTGGTGGTGGGCCTCAGCAGGGGAGCGGCGGTCAAGGCGCTCACCGACGCCCGGCTGGCGGCCAACGTGGTCGAGGTCGACTCGTTGGAGCCCGAAGACCTGGTCCTCTCCCAGTCGGTGGAGGCGGGGGCGACGGTGGCGCAGCGGTCCACCATCACCATCGAGGTGTCGACGGGCAAGCCTCCCTCCGCCAAGCTGCCCGACCTCCTGGGCTTCACGCTCGATCAGGCGCTCTCGGCCCTGGCGGCGCTGGAGGAGGACAGCGGGGTGGCGCTGACGGTGAACGTCGCCACCCAAGAGGTGAAGAAGAACAAGGACGTCGGCCGGGTGCTCAGCATGTCGCCGGGGGCGGGAGCGACCGTGTCCCACGGCGCCACCGTGGAGCTGGTGGTCGGGGAGAAGGCCCAGACCGACGAGGGCGACTGACCAAGGCTCCTTCAGCCTACTTGACGTTGTCTTACAATGTTTGATAAGACTCTGTCATGCGGTCGGCAGCGCCCGGGGACCATGATGCTCGTCCTCCCGCATCACCCGCTGCGCGGTCTTCGGGTGCTGCCGGCCGACCCAGCATCGCTCGCCGGACCCGGGTCACCCCGGGGCTGTGGCATCCTTCCGAGCCGGGGGTGGCTGCGACCCATCCCTACGTCCGCCGGTTCTGGACGGCCGGGCTGGGCCCAGGGGCGGTGGCCGATCTCCTCAGACTGGTGGCCGCCGCCCACCACCGGGCCAGCATCCGTCATCCGCTCTACCTCGCCGGCCTGGTGCGCGAGGACCTGGTCCGCCACCACGG
This sequence comes from Acidimicrobiia bacterium, assembly GCA_041577235.1. Classification (GTDB taxonomy): domain Bacteria; phylum Actinomycetota; class Acidimicrobiia; order Spongiisociales; family DATADW01; genus JBFGJL01. The sequence goes on from JBFGJL010000062.1 coordinate 2,149, forward strand.
CGGCCGGCTGTGGGTGCGCACCTCGATCCCGCTCCTGCCTTCCCACCTCCTGAGGCGGCTGCCCCCATTCCTCCGGGCCGAGCATCTCCGCTGGGCCACCGTCTCCGGGACCGACCTCCGCCGTTACCACTAGCATGACAGTGCTTAGAGGCTGCGGAGGGAGCATGCCGCTCAGCTATCAGGACCTGGTCCGCCGCATCAAATCGCAGATCACCGAGATCACTCCGGCCGAGCTGGAGGCGCGCCTGGACACGGTCCCGGTGCTGATCGACGTCCGCGAGGCCGACGAGTACGAACAGGGCGCCCTGCCCGGTTCCCGCCTCATCCCCCGAGGGGTCTTGGAGGGCAACATCCGCGCCCACGTTCCCGCCGACGACACCGAGGTGGTGCTCTACTGCGCCGGCGGCGCCCGCTCGGCCCTGGCCGCCCAGGCGCTCGCCACGATGGGGTACAGCAACGTCAAGTCGCTGGCCGGAGGGTTCGGGCAGTGGAAACGGGACGGTCACCCCTGGGAGATCCCCGCCACCCTCAGCAACGAGCAACGAGCCCGCTACAGCCGTCACCTGGTCCTACCCGAGGTAGGAGAGGAGGGCCAGCAGCGACTTCTGGCCTCGCGAGTCCTGTTGATCGGGGCGGGAGGCCTGGGCTCGCCGGCGGCGCTCTACCTGGCGGCGGCGGGAGTGGGAACCCTCGGCATCGTCGATTTCGACGTGGTGGACGCCTCCAACCTCCAGCGCCAGATCCTCCACGGGCTCGACCGGCTCGGCCAGCTCAAGGTGGAATCGGCCCGGGAGACGCTGGCCGCCCTGAATCCGGACGTGAAGGTGGAGCCCTATCACCAGCGGCTGTCGGTCGACAACGTGCTCGACATCATGTCCGGGTACGACGTGGTGGTCGACGGTGCCGACAACTTCCCCACCCGCTACCTGGTGAACGACGCCTCGCTCCATCTGCGGGTACCGGTGGTGCACGGGTCGATCTTCCGTTTCGAGGGACAGGCCAGCGTCTTCCATCCCTATGAGGGACCTTGCTACCGGTGTCTGTTTCCCGAGCCACCGCCGGCCGAGCTGGCTCCCTCCTGTGCCGAGGCGGGCGTCCTCGGCGTGCTGCCCGGGATCATCGGCTCGATCGAGGCGATGGAGGCCATCAAGCTGCTGCTCGGAATCGGCGACCCGTTGACCGGGCGGCTGCTGATCTACGACGCCCTCGAAGAGGACTTCCGGACCGTGCGACTGCGCCGCAACCCGACCTGCCCGGCTTGCGCCGACGAGTCCCGGCCGCCGCGCCTGGTCGAGTACGACGAGCTGTGCCGTCCGGCCGGCACGGTCGAACGGGGCTGACGCCTCAGCGAGCCCCGAACCCCGACAACACCGTCCACACGCTGCGGCCCACCACCGCCAGGTCGAGCCACGGCGACATGTGCTTGACGTAGTAGAGGTCGTAGGTGAGCTTCTCGATCGTGTCCGCCTGGTCGTCGGCGTAGCCGTAGTTGACCTGCGCCCAACCGGTGACGCCGGGACGGACCAGATGGCGGCTGGCGTAGAACGGGATCAACCGCTCGAAGCGCTCGACGAACGCCACCTGCTCGGGCCGGGGCCCGACCAGGCTGACGTCGCCCCGGAGAACGTTCCACAGCTGCGGGAGCTCATCGGCCCGGAACCGGCGCAACCACCTCCCCACCGGCGTGAGGCGCTGGTCGCCGGGCCGGGAGAAGGCAGGTCCGTCCTTTTCGGCGTCGACCACCATGGTCCGGAACTTGTAGAGCGTGAACGCCCGATCGTGGCGGCCCACTCGGGTCTGCTTGAAGATGACGGGACCGTCGGAGCTGGTCCTGACGGCGATGGCGATGCCGATACCGATCAGCAGCGCCAGTGGGGAGATCGCCAGCACCGTGATCGTGTCGATCACCCGCTTGACCGGAACGTAGGGAGCCGTCTTGGCGAGCGGGGTGGACAGCTCCCAGCCTTCCGCCAGGTGAACGATGGGCAGCCGGCCGGTGTGCTCCTCATAGACCTGGGTGAAGGCCCGTACCGGCAGGCCGGCCAGGACGCAGGACGACACGTACTGGGCCATCCGATCGGACAGCACCGCCCGCAGGTCGACCACCAGCGTCGCCCCCAGCGGCAGCGGTGCCAGTTCCCCGGTGGTGCCCGGATCGAACACGGCCAGCACGTCGGCGTGGGGAGCGTCCCGCAGCTCGTCGGCCAGCCCCTTCTCGGCCGTGACCAGCACCATCGTCTCGGTCCAGGGTCGCCGCCGCCGCACGAACCGGTAGGTGAGCGCCCCCGCCATCCACAGCATGACGGTCAGCCCGATGAAGGCCCGCGAGTAGTACACCCGGGTGAGGGCGATGGCCACGGTACTGCCCCCCAGCGTGACCAGGCCAATGGTGACCGCCCGTCCGTAGGACGGCCGTGGCATCGACGATGCCCAGGCCCGGGCGCTGAGATAGGTACCGACCAGGAACCCGGCGGTGAGCATCCCCACCATCGGCCAGGTGGAGGCCCCGAGGCCGGGAGCCCGCCAGGGCATGGGAGTACCGAACACCAGCCACGAGGCGACCGAGCCCGCCGCCGTCAGCAGGACGAGGTCCACCGCCGCAATCGAGAGAAGGAATCGCCGGCGCATGGCGGCGATCAGCCTAACGGATCACCATCGTGGGCGAGCCGATCCGCCAGATCCTCGGCCAGTGTGACCATGGTCCGCACCCCAAACCCCGACCCCCCTTTCGACTGATAGTGCTCCTCTTCGGGCCAGCGGGCCGGCCCGGCGATGTCGACGTGGACCCAGGGAACCTCGCCTACGAACTCGCGCAGGAAGAGGGCGGCGTTGATCGCGCCGCCGTAGCGACTCGCCCCCACGTTCTTGAGATCGGCGACGTCCGATTCGAGGTTCTTGCGGTAATCGTCGGGAAGGGGCATGGCCCACACCCGCTCACCGGCCCGGCGGGCGGCGGCCATGACCGACTGGGCGGCACCGTCGTCGTTCGACCAGACACCGGCGATCTTGTCGCCCAAGGCGACGTGACAGGCGCCGGTCAACGTCGCCAGGTCCACGATGAGGTCGGGCTCCACCTCTCCGGCCAGCACCAACCCGTCGGCCAGCACCAGCCGGCCTTCGGCATCGGTGTTGAGCACCTCGATCGTCGTGCCGTTGCGGGCCCGGAGAACGTCTCCGGGTTTGGTGGCACCCCCTCCTGGCATGTTGTCGGCGAGCGGGGTGATCGCCACCACCTCCACCTCCAGGCCGAGATCGGAGATGGCCTGGAGGGCGCCCAGCACGGCGGCCGCCCCGGAGACGTCGGTCTTCATGGTCTCCATGGCCGCTCCGGGTTTGAGGGTGAGGCCGCCAGAATCGAAGGTGATGCCCTTTCCCACCAGCGCCAGCCGGACCTTCGCTCCCTCCGGCCGATAGCGGAGCCGGAGCAGGCGGGGGGGACGTTCAGAGCCGGCCGCCACCCCCAACAGCCCTCCCAACCCGAGGTCGGAGATGGCCGCCTCGTCCAGGATCTCGAGGTCGATCTGCCGTGGTTCGGCCATGGCGGCCGCCAGCTCGGCCACCGCCGCCGGCGCCTTTCCCCCGGCGGGCTCGTTGATCAGGTCGCGGGCCAGGACCACGGCGTTGGCCACGATCCTGCCCCGCTCCGCCTCCTCGAGCTGGGCGGCGTTCGCCCCGATCAGCCGCAGCCGGCTGGAGAGGGGCGGCCTCGCCTCTGACCGGTAACGGTCGAATCGGTACTGGGCGAGCAGGAAGCCCTCGGCGACGGCCCGAGACGCTCCTTCCACGTCCACCTGGTGCAGCGTGGTGGCGACGTCGCGATTGCGGGCCGTTCGCCTGCCCACCCACCCGGCGGCCTGACGAATCCCCTCCAGCTCCACCTCGTCACCGAGGCCGATCAGCAGCACCCGCCCGAAGGGGAATCCGTCGGGGGTGGGCATCGACGCCACCTGTCCGGGCTTGCCGTCGAAGTCGGCCTCGTCGAGCACCTCGGTCAACCGGCCGCCCAGCCGCTCCGCCACCCATTCACCGCCCGGGCCCCACACCCGGTCGGTCAGCACCGGCACCGCCAGCACTTCGCCTTCCGCCGCCTCCAATTCCTCCGCGGCCGCCAGTTCGATCATCGATCCCCCTTGCGTCGGGCCGGTTGCCACTCGCTCTCTGCCGCCCGAGCCAGCATGTAGACGTAGTCGGCGAGCCGGTTCAGATAGGGCACGGCCCGGCTCTTGTCGATCCCGGCGGCCTGCAGATGGCCGACCGTCCGCCGCTCGGCCCGCCTGATCACGGTCCGGGCGTGATCCAGGGCGGCGGCGACCACCGACTGGCCCGGAACGACGAACTCGGTCGGCATGCCGACCTGGTCGACCACCTGGTCGATCCAGCCTTCGAGCCGTCCGACCATGGCATCGGTGACCCGGCTCACCCCGTCTTCGAGCTTGCCGTGGTTGGCCGGGTCGGTGGCGAGCTCGGCCGCCACCACGAAGAGGTCGCGTTGCACCTCGAGGAGCCTCTCCCCCAGCAGACTATCAGCCTGGGCGCGTGCCATCCCGAGGGCGGCGACCGCCTCGTCCACGCTTCCGTAGGCCTCCGGGCCGGGGGCGTCCTTACCGACCCTGCCCCCGTAGAAGAGGCCGGTGGTGCCGTCGTCTCCCCGCTTGGTGTAGATCTTCACGGCGCCCGGAGTGTACCGAGCAGCAGGATGCCCCCCTCCCCGCTCAGCAGCGACCGTCCCACGATCACGGCGGCAATGGTGGTGAGCACGGCCAGATAGGACAGGCCGGTGGCGGCCATGACCCCGGTGTAGGAGGGCTGACGAAGGGCGCCCCACACCCCCACCATCAGCAGGATGCTGGTCAGGGCCATCGCCACGAACACCCATCCGAACACCTGCTGCCCGGCGCTCCAAGTGAGCGCCCCTCGTACGGCCAGGTAGCCGGCGTCGAGGGCAAGGCCAACGATGCCGATCAAGTCGAGCCGCTGGAGCGCGGAGCGGGGCAGGCGCGGATCCACCAGATACCAGTGTCCCAGCAACATCTCGTTGGTGACGCCCCCCAGCGCCAGCGCCCCGGTGGCGGCCAGCAACGGATCGCTCCCCTGGACGCCCGCCAGCAGGAAGGAGACGGCCGCGGCGGCCATCAGCCACCCCACCCCGGCCGGCCGCCGGGCCGTGGCCGCCCCGGCGGCCGCCAGTGCCACCCCTGCCCAGGCGAGCGGCC
>JBFGJL010000063.1:0-7126 GCA_041577235.1 Acidimicrobiia bacterium
CAGATCCAGAACGCGACGGCCGTGTCCGAGGCTGCCTGCAGCAGCAGGACCTTCGCCACGAACCCGCTGCCGGGCGGCAGCCCCGACACCGCGATCGCGCCGAGGAAGAACAGGGTGGCGTTGAAGGGGACGCCCGCCGCCAGCACCGTCAGCTGGGGGAGGACGCCCGACACGATCATCAGGCCGAACGCCAGCTCCGTGGCACCGGCGATACGCACGAACGCCTCGGCTGACGTGTCCAGCCCAACTGCCCTCAGGACATCGAAGAACGGATAGCGGTCGAGAAAGGCGAGGGCCAGCTCCGGCCTGGCCAGCTTCTCGGAGAAGGCCAGCACGACGAGGGAGCCACCGACCAACAGGCGGAGGCCGAACGCCGCTCGGCCCACGTCTGCCGGAGTCGCGGCCACCAGCCCGGCCGGTTCGTCGCCGGGGGGGAGCACCAGGAGGAAGGCCGCCACCCCCAACAGATCGATCCGTTCCAGGATGGGGAGCACCCCGTAGCCGACCATCCCCAGGGGGCCCGCCGCCATCAACACCAGCGCCGCCGCTCTGATCCGGAACCCGGTGATCAGCCACACCCCCACCAGACCTTCCACCACTCCCAGGGCGGCTCCCCAACCGGTGTCGGGAAGGGTCAGACCGGGGGCGAGGTAGGTCCCGGCCGCCGCCTGCGCCAGCAGCGACACCCCGGCGTGGATGCCCAGCAGGCGAGGGATGAGGGGAGCCAGCCGCCCCAGCGGCCGGAGTGTCGCCAGCTCAGGCTGATCCCGCCGGCGCCCGATCAGGTACCAGCCCAGCCCCCATAGGGCTGCGGCCCCCACCGCCGCCAGCGTCCACGGCTGGGCCAGGAAACCCCAATCGAAGGGAGGCCGCACGGTGGTGAACCAGGTCTCATGGGCGGTGAGTGGCACCGGGCCATGCTATGGGCAGTGACCACCAACCGGTGTCCACCCTGGCGATCAGGCCGGCCGGAGCCAAGCGGCCGCGTCCGGATCGAGGGTTCCTCCCTCCACCGGGACGCTGGAGAGCACCACCTCTCCGGCGGGGAGGTCGAGCGGCTCGGGGGCCATGTTCACCACGCACATCAGACCGTTCCCACGCCGGTAGCCGACCACCTCGTCGCCCAGATCGAGCAGGTCCAGCTCGGCGTCTTCGCCGGCAAGGCGGCGGCGGAACCGGATGGCCCGGCGGTGGAGTTCCAGTGTCGAACCGGGGTCGGCCAGCTGCCGGTCGACGGCCACTCGTCCGAACGCGGGTGGCTGGGGCAGCCAAGCCGCCCCAGGCCCGAATCCGAAGGAAGGCCCTTCCGCCGTCCACGGCAAGGGAACTCGGCACCCGTCTCTTCCCCGCTCGGTGCCACCGGACCGTCGCCAGATCGGGTCGTTGAGCATCTCATCGGGGAGGTCCCACACCTCGGGAAGGCCCAACTCCTCACCCTGATAGAGGTAGACCGAGCCGGGCAGGGCCAGCATCAGCAGCGCCGCCGCCCGGGCCCGGCGAAGGCCCCTCCCGGCATCGAGGAGGTCGTGGGGGCCGCCGGCGAGCCACTGCTTGGCCTCGACGCCGGCCGGAAGGCCGAAGCGGGTGGCATGGCGGACGACGTCGTGATTGGACAGCACCCAGGTGGGGAGCGAGCCCACCGCGGCGGCGGCGGACACCGACTCGGAGATGACCCGGCGGAGGGATGCGGCGTCCCAGCTCGTCTCAAGGAACGGGAAGTTGAACGCCTGGTGGTGCTCGCCGGGACGGACGTAGAGCGGCAGTCGCTCTGCCACGACCGGAGCCTCGGCGACCATGATCCGGTCGCCGCCGTACTCCTCGAGAACCCGCCGCCACTGCCGGAAGATCCCGTGGATCTCGTCTCGATCCCAAAAGGGGTGACCCGGCCGCCACTCCAGCCGGTGGGAACCGGCCGCGTCCGGATATCCGGGGTGTTTGACCAAGGCGGGGGCGACGTCCACCCGGAACCCGTCGATGCCGCGGTCGAGCCAGAAGCGGAGCACCTCGTCGAACTCGGCTCTCACCTCGGGGTTCCCCCAGTTCAGGTCGGGCTGGGTCGCATCGAACAGGTGCAGGTACCACTCGCCATCCTGGGTCCGCTCCCAGGCGGGCCCGCCGAACAACGATCGCCAGTTGTTGGGCGGCTGCGAGCCGTCTCCCCGGCCGGGGAGGAAGTGATAGCGGCGCCGGGCCGGGGCAGCGGGCGCCGCCGCCAGCGCCTCCCGAAACCAGGGATGCTCCGATGAGGTGTGGTTGGGGACGAGATCGGCCAGGACGCGGATCCCCATGGCATGGGCCGCGGTGACCAGTGCTTCGGCCTCCTCCAGCGTTCCCAGGCTGGGATCGATGTTCTTGTAGTCGGCGACGTCGTAGCCGCCGTCGTGGCGGGGAGACGGATACCAGGGGTTGACCCAGATGGCGTCGATCCCGAGATCACGCAGGTAGCCGAGCCGGCTGCGGAGTCCGGCGATGTCGCCGTTGCCGTCGCCGTTGCCGTCGGCGAACGAGCGGATGTACACCTGGTAGACCACGGCGTGGCTCCACCAGCGGTGGGGCGGCGGCTGCCCGGGCCCACGGCGGTCGGTGATGTCGGTGGATGAATCGGTCGACGGCATTGGCCCCGAATCCGGCTGGGTTTGGGCAATTCCCGCCCGCAGCACCGGCCGGGGAGCCGCGGGAAGCGGCAAGATAGTACGGCGCCGGAATCGGCACGCCGAAGTGGGCGTGCCGGATGGAGGCTCGGTGGCTTGGCGGTGGCGCGGGACCCCGGCCCCACGCGAAAGGACCCCCACCAGGGTGAGGGCCGTTTCGCTCGATATCGGGTTCTACGAGAGGGAGGCGCACACGGCGTCGTATTCGAAAGCGCCCAGATCACTTCGCCCATTGAACGACACGAATGGGTTGTCTGGAAGCAGGGAGAAATCCAAGGTCAGCGTTCCCGCCTCCAAGAACACCGTGCCATAGCCTGGAACCACCACATGCCAGCCCAAACCGTGGACCGAGAACTCGGACAAGGGCTCCACGTCCAAGGTGGTTCGTTCGATGTCCATGACGTTGAAGTGCCCGGAGATGGCCTCCCCCGTTTCGGAGTTGATCAGGTAGTCGGTCCCGCCGATCCAGGTCTGGTGCTTGACGACCTCGCCGCCCTTGGTCAGGAAGTGCTTGTGGACCCCCTCACCCATGACTTGGTGCAAGACGATGAAGTCGGGATCTGCCTCGAACGATCGGACGCCGTCCTTGCAGGCGATCTCGGCTCCGGTGAGGTCGTCCCACGGGTACGGTCCGTCTGCAAACTCAAACGGGAACTCGTCCGGCTTGGCCGCTCCCGCTCCGGGTGGGCCAACGACCCCAACGAACATGCTCGTCACCGCCATCAACACGATGATCCGCTTCAGCATTGTTTCCTCCCCCCACTCGCGCGCCCTGGCTCTTCCAGGGTGGTCACACGTCGACCCTACTCACCGTGGTTGTTCGGTGCGCCCAATCTGGGCCGGGAGCCACCAAACGCCACTGCCGTGGCCGCTGATCACCGGTGGTACGTGGGTAGCCGGCGGCGACGAACTCGACGGTTTGGCGATGGGCCGGTCGCTTGACCACCGAGGTGGGTCGGGACTCCTCTTGCGGGAGTACGGGCGAGCCGAGAGAAGACGGCATCGGTCGGGAGGCCGCGGCCCGCTCGGCCCGCTATGTTGTCGGCCCCATGAGCCTGGCGTTGCCCGACCAATGGATCTGGGACTTCTGGTTGGTGCGGGATGGATCCGATCATCACCTGTTCTTCTTGCAGGCGCCGCACGACATCGGTGACCCCGACCTTCGCCACTGGAACGTGTCGATCGGCCATGCCGTCTCCACCGACCTCGCACACTGGGAACTGCTGCCGGACGCTCTCCGGCCGGGGGAGGAAGGCAGCTGGGACGATTGGAGCACCTGGACCGGGAGCATCGTGCGCCACGACGGCAACTGGTGCCTGCTCTACACCGGCACCAGCAGCCGTGAGGACGGGCTGGTGCAGCGCATCGGTCTGGCCCGGTCGGATGATCTGATGTCGTGGCAGCGCCATCCTGGGCCGGTGCTGGAGGCCGACCCCCGCTGGTACGAGACCCTGGAGGATCGGACCTGGCACGACCAGGCCTGGCGGGATCCGTGGATCCATCGCGACACTGACACCTTCCATGCGCTGATCACGGCCCGCAGCCGCACCGGAGCGGTCCGAGAGCGGGGGGTGATCGGCCATGCGAGGTCGGGCGACCTGGTCCACTGGGAGGTGCAGCCCCCCCTCACCGGCCGGCTCGGGTTCGGCCAGATGGAGGTTCCCCAGCTGCTGCCGGTCGAGGGCCGCTGGTATCTGCTCTTCAGCAGCGATGGTGAGACCCAGTCCGGCCGCCGCCGATCCGGACCGGGAACCGGCACCTACTACCTGGTGGCCGACGCTCCGTTGGGGCCGTTCCGCATGCTCGGCGACGGGGCGATCGAGGCCGACCGAGCTGGTAGCCGCTACGCCGGCAAGCTGCACGAGCTGGCCACGAGCCGGATGGTGTTCCTGTCGTGGCACCGGACCGGAGCCGACGGCGACTTCCACGGGATCTTGGGTGATCCCCGCCCGGTCACGGTCGGGGCCGATGGTGCTCTCCAGCTCGGGGCCGAGGCTTCGAGCGGGACGGAGGAGTCATGACGTCTTCGTCGGTCGCCTGGACCAGAGAGCATCTGGCCGGTCTGGTCGACGACCCGGTCGTCTACACCCCGGTCATCCGTCCCGAGGACGTGGACTGTCTTCTCCCGGGAATCGATCTGTGGGATCTCTGGCCGATCCGGTCCCCGGACGGAACCGTGCCGGCGGTGTGCGGTAGCCGCATGTGGGCGGCGCTGTCCGCTCCGGCGGTCGGACATCCCGGCCGCCGGCACGATCACGCCCGTATCAGGCTGGTGGCGGCCGGAGAACGGTGGGAGGACGGCGGTCCGCTGTTTCCGGCCGGCGGTTCGGCCGGCAGCCGCGAATGGGCCGGGTCACTGATCCTCGACGCCGGGGTGCTGCATGCCTTCTACACGGCCGTCGGTCGCCGCGGTGAGGCCGTTCCCACCTTCGGGCAGCGGATCATCGGGGCCAGCGCCCCGGTCGACTGTCGGGGGAACCGGCTCCGGGTCGGCCCGTGGAGCGAGCACCGCGAGCTGGTGCAGGCAGACCGCGTTCGCTATCAGCCGGCGATCGAAGAGACGGGCCAACCCGGGTTCATCAAGGCGTTCCGCGATCCCTGCTGGTTCCGCGATCCGGCCACCGGCGCCGAGCTGCTCTTGTTCACCGCTTCGCTGGCGGGGGCCGAGACCGAGTTCAACGGCGCCATCGGCATCGCCCGTCGCCAGGCGGACGGCTGGGAGTTGGGCGATCCGCTGGTGACGGCCGACGGGGTCAACAACGAGCTCGAGCGTCCCCATCTGGTGGTGCACGAAGGGCGCTACTACCTGTTCTTCTCCACCCAGCAGCGGACGTTCCACCCCGCGGTGAGCGGGCCGACCGGCCTCTACGGTTTCGTGGGCCCCTCCGCCTCCGGCCCGTTCGAGCCGCTCAACGGCAGCGGGCTGGTGCTGTGCAATCCTCCGGCGGAACCCTTTCAGGCCTACTCCTGGCTGGTGCTGAACGACCTGTGGGCGGTGAGTTTCGTCGACTCCCACTCGCTGGCCGGACGCCATCCCGACCAGCTGGAAGCCGACGGCGAGCACACCGTGCGGCGGCACTTCGGCGGCACGATGGCGCCCCCCGTCCGGCTGCACCTGCAGGGGGCCGAGGCCCACATCGGCGAGGTCGGTTCGGTGGCCTCTCTGCTGACCGGGTCCTGACGCGGAAGGGGCCGCCCGTTGGGCCTGACGACGGCGATCCCTCGCAGCAGCGCCGCCAGGGTGGGCATGAAACCGAGGGCGCGGGCCACGGACCGCCGTGGTCCGGAGCAGCGGCGAATGTGGAATACTGCCGGATGCTTCAGCGGCGTCGCCACCAGCTGCTGCTGGCCGCCGTCGTGGGGGCGGCGCTCGGAGCGCTGTCCTTTCTCGGAGATGGACGGTTGGGGGGTCGGGCGTTCGTCCTCGTCGGCAACTTGGCCTCCCCGTGGGGCCTGGCCGCCTTCGGAGTGGGCCGGCTTTCCAAGAGCGCCCGGGGCGGGGCGCTGGCCGGGGGAGTGACCCTGCTGGCGGGCGTGGTCGTCTACTACCTGCTGGGGGCCTCGGTCGGCTACGTCGTCAACGCCGGGAACGTCGTGTGGATCGCGGTGGCGGTGTTGGTGGGACCGGTGCTGGGCCTGGCCGGGGGGGTGGTGGCCTCCGGTGGAGGTCGCAGCCGGCTGGCGGCGGCCGCCGCCCCGTCGGTGATGCTGATGGCGGAGGCGACCTTCGTCCTGATCGAGCGACGGGTGTGGCTGTGGAACCTCGCCCGGGAGCCCCACCGGATCATCGACCTGGCGGTGATAGCCGTCATGATCGCCCTGGCGCTGACCCTGCCGGTGTGGTTGGTGCGGGAGCGCCACCGCCTGCGCCTGGTCTACCCGGCGATCGTGCTGGGCGGCTTGGCCGGTGCCGGCGGTCTGGCGTTGTTGTACGAGATCCTGCTGCGGGTCACTCGGTTCGCCTGATGGTGGTCGCCGACGGGTGCCGGGCGGACGGTCGCATGTGGATCCGCCGCCTGGAGCCGATCCGGAGAGGCTCGCCAGACCCGATCAGTGGAGAGGTCACGCCGATGAGCGAGCTGAGTGAGGGAATGGGGGCCATTCCGGACGACTCCGGGACGACCTTCCGGGTGTGGGCTCCGAACGCCGACGGCGTCGAGGTGGTCGGATCTTTCAACGACTGGTCCGAAGGGACCGATCGGCTCGATCCAGAAGGCGGCGGAACCTGGGCGGGGTGGGTCCGGGGTGCCACCGCCGGCGACGAGTACAAGTTCGTGATCCGGGCCGGGGAGGCTCTCTACCGGCTCGATCCATACGCCCGCCAGGTGACCAGCAGCGTCGGCAACGGCGTGATCCACCCTCGCCACGGCTACGACTGGCTGGTTCCCGACGACTACCGAACCCCGCCGTGGAACGAGATGGTGATCTACGAGATGCACCTCGGCACCTTCACCGATCCGCCGGGCGACCAGCCC
>JBFGJL010000064.1:0-7032 GCA_041577235.1 Acidimicrobiia bacterium
CTCGAACCAGTTCTGCCGCCCGTAGGAGTATTCGTATCGGGGTTCCACCCCGGGCGGCGCATACCAGTTGGGCCGCTCGTACCCGGCCACCTCGCCGAAGCAGGCCCCGGCCTTCTCCAGCCGGTCGTGGAGGGGCGATCGCCGGATCCCCCGGGCCGATTCGTACTGGAAGAACGGCCAGTGCATGGCGTACAGCAACCCCAGGCTCTCGGTGGCCCGAGCCCGCAGATACTCGGGGTCGGCTTGGAAGGGCAACATTCGGCGCAGGTCCACGTCCCACAGATCCATGGGGGGATGACCGTCCACGATCCAGTCGGCCAGCACCCAACCCACTCCCCCGGCCGACTGGATGCCGATGGAGTTGAACCCGGTCGCCACGAACAGGCCGGCCAGTTCGGGGGCCTCCCCCAGCAGGTAGCGGCCGTCGGGGGTGAACGACTCGGGCCCGTTGAAGAGCAGTTGGATGCCGGCCTCTGCCAGGGCCGGGACCCGATGAACCGCCCGTTCGAACACAGGGCCGATGTGATCCCAATCCTCGGCCAGGCGCCCGAAGGTGAAGTCGTTTGGGACTCCGTCCACCATCCACGGCTTCCCTTCCGGCTCGAAGAACCCCACCAACAGCTTGCCGGTCTCTTCTTTGAAGTAGGCGTAACCCCCCGGGTCGCGCAGGATCGGCAGGCTCGGGTCGAGGCCGGCGATCGGCTCGGTCACTAGGTAGAAGTGCTCGCAGGCCTGGACGGGAATGGGGACGCCGGCGGTGGCAGCCAGCTGCCGGGACCACATTCCCCCGCACAGGACCACCCGTTCCGTCTCGATCACCCCCCGCTCGGTGACCACCCCCGCCACTCTCCCGCCTTCGGCCACGACCCGTTTCACCCGGGTGCGCTCGTAGACACGGGTTCCTCCCGCCTTGGCGCCGGCGGCGAGTGCCATGGTGGTGTCGACCGGGCTGGTCAGCCCGTCGTGAGGCAGCCACAGCCCGCCCACCAGGTCGTCGGTGTTGAGGAGCGGCCACAGCTGAACGGCCCGCTCCGGGGTGATCACCTCCACCTCCACCCCGACGGTTCGGGCCATCGAGGCGCCCCGGGCGAGCTCCTCCATCCGGTCGTGGTCAGAGGCCACGAGCACCGACCCGGGCGCCCGGTATCCGGTGGCCCGGCCGGTTTCCGCCTCCAGCGTGGCGTACAGCTCGGCCGAGTACCGGGCCAGCCGGGTCATGTTGTGGGTGGCGCGCAGCTGGGCCACCAGCCCGGCGGCGTGCCAGGTGGTGCCACCGGTCAGCGACGCCTGCTCTAACAGGACGACGTCGCTCACCCCTCGCTTGGCGAGGTGGTAGGCGACGCTGCAGCCGATGATCCCTCCCCCGATCACCACCAGCTCGGCCTGGTCGGGAAGAGGACGCGGGCCGGCGCCGGCGCTCATCCGGTGTACTTGGCGTACTTGTCGAGCAGCCGCACCGGCTTGTTGAGAGCGTCGCGGCGGAACGGTTCGCCCAGCTCCTGGCTCACCACCAGCTCCAGCACGGTCGGTCGACCGGAGTCGACTGCCGCCCGCAACCCGTCCCCGATCTCGTCGGGTCGCTCGATTCGGATCCCGTCGGCTCCCATCGCCTGCGCCACCGCTGCGAAGGAAGGGTTCCGCAACTCGGTACCGACATACCGGTCGCCGTAGAAGTCGATCTGGTTCTTCTTCTCGGCTCCCCACTGGCCGTTGTTGAACACGACCGCCACCACCGCGATGTTCTCGCGCACGCAGGTCATCACCTCGGCCAGGCTCATGCCCCAGGCGCCGTCCCCGACGTAGGCGATGGCAGGACGGTCGGGGGCTGCCACCATGCAGCCCAAGGCGGTGGGGAAGGCGTAGCCGCAGTTCCCCCACATCATGGCGGCGAACATGCTGTTGGGCCGGTTGAAGCGCAGGTAGCTGTTGGCCACCGAGCAGATGTTGCCGATGTCGGTGGTGACCATGGCGTCGGCCGGCATGGCCTCTTCCAGCTCCCGCAGGGCGCGCCGGGGAGCGGTGGGTACCTCGTCGGATGAGGACCAGCCGGCCAGCTCCTTCGCCCACGCTTCTTGCTGGTTGGCCACTTCGGCCAGCCGGGCGTCGGCGTTGCCGTGGGCTCGCACCTCCAGGTTCTTCAGGCGGGCGACGATCTCGGCGGCGGCCGCGGCGGCGTCGCCGTGCACGGCCACCGCCACATCGTGCACCAGCCCCAACTGCCGGTGGTCGATGTCGACCTGAACGATCCGGGCGCCATCCGGCCAGTACTCGATGCCGTGCTGGGGCAGGGTGCCGAAGGGTCCCAGCCGGCTGCCGAGAGCGAGGATCACATCGGCCTGGGCCACGATCCGCATGGCCGCCTTCGAGCCCTGATAGCCGAGTGGACCGCAGGCCAGACGGTGATCGGCCGGAAACGAGTCGTTGTGCAGGTAGCTGGTGACCACCGGTGCCTGCAGGTACTCGGCCAGCTCGATCAGCCGTTGCATGCCGCCGGCCATGATCACCCCGCCGCCGGCCAGGATGACCGGGAACTCGGCTTCGGCCAGGGCTCGGGCGGCGGCGTCGAGGCTCTCGGCTCCTCCCGGGGACCGTTCGATCACCCGCGGAGCCTGGATCTGGTAGTCGGCTTCCCCGTAGAACAGGTCGCGGGGGATGTTGATCTGCACCGGACCGCGTTCGGCGATGGCCAGGGTGAAGCCCCGATGCATCAGCTCGGCCATGCGCTCGTGGCGGTTGACCTGCACCTGGTATGTGGTGATCTTCTCGAAGATGGGCATCTGGTCGGTCTCCTGGAAGCCACCCCGCCCGATCCCCATCGAGCCGGTCTGAGGAGTGATGCACACCACCGGAGAATGCGCCCAGTAGGCGGCGGCGATGGCGGTGACGAAGTTGGTGATGCCGGGTCCGTTCTGGGCGATGCACACCCCATGTCGGTTGGACACGCGCGAATACCCGTCCGCCATGTGGGCCGCCGCCTGCTCGTGGGCCACCGACCAGAACCGGATTCCGGCCGGTTCGAAGATGTCGAGAGCATCCATGTAGGCCGAGCCGACGATGCCGAACACATCGGTGACGCCGTGGGCGACCATGGTCTCGACGAAGGCCTCGCTGGAGGTCATCCGGGTCATGTGATCGTCTCCTTCTGTTGGATGCTTTGGAGGGCGGCGATGGTCGCCACGTTGACGAGGTCCTCCGCCGAGCAGCCCCGTGACACGTCGTGGACCGGACGGGCCAGGCCCTGGAGCAGCGGCCCATAGGCGCGGGCTCCGGCCAGCCGCTCGGTGATCTTGTAGGCGATGTTGCCGGCGTCGAGATTGGGGAAGATGTAGACGTTGGCCCTCCCGGCGGCCGGCGAGCCCGGCGCCTTGACGGCCGCCACCTCGGGTACGAATGCGGCGTCGAACTGGAGCTCCCCGTCCACCGCCAGCTCGGGGGCTCGTTCCCGGACCAGGGTGGTGGCGCGGCGCACCTTGTCCACCGACGGGTGCTCGGCGCTGCCCAGCGTGGAGAACGACAGCATCGCCACCCGAGGCTGGTGGCCGGTGAGCTGGGTGAACGTGCGGGCAGTGGCGAGTGCGATCGCGGCGAGCTGCTGGTCGGTCGGGTCCGGCACGACCCCACAATCCCCGTAGGCGATGGCCCGCCCGTCCGGCAGCACCAACAGGAAGCTGCTGGAAACCAGCTCCTCTCCGGGTGCGAGTCCCACCAGCCGGAGAGCGGTCCGCACCACCTCCGAGCTGGGGCGGGTGGCTCCCGCCACACAGGCGTCGGCGTGTCCGGAGGCGACCATCGCCACCGCCGCTTCGAGGGGGTCGTCGGTGACGACCAGGTCCCGGCCGGGCGGCCCCCCTCCCGAGGTCACCGCCAGCACCGGGGTGATCGATCCCTTCGCCAACAGGATCTCGGCGGCCTCGGCAGCTCGAGGATCGTCGCCGTCGGACAGCACCACCCGGGCCCGACTTCCGGCCAGAGCGGCCTCCCAGCGGTCCATCAGATCAGCGGTCACGCCACCCCAAGAGCAACACCTCGTCCGTCGGCGCCGACCTCCCCACGACCCCGATGGTCACGGGGAGAGCTCCGCCGCCATCCCGGCCAGCACCCGGTCGATCCCGGCTGCCAGCTCGTCGAGCTGTTCGGGCCGGGCGATGAGCGGCGGGGACAGCATGAGCTTGGCCTCACCGCGATCGTCGGCCCTGATGACGAGCCCGGCCTCGGCGATCAGACGGGGCAGGGTCTCGCCCACCATCCGTTTGGTCTGCTCGGGATCGAGGGGTCGCCCATCGGCCCGGCTGTGGCACAGCTCCACCGCGTAGAAGTAGCCGGTGCCGCGGACGTCGGCGACGACGTCGTGAGACGCCGCCAGCTGGTCGAGCCTGGCCCGGAAGCCGTCCTGGTGACGGACCACGTTGTCGAGGACGCCTTCGTCGCGCATCGCCGCCAGATTGGCGATGGTCACCGCCATCGCCACCGGATGGCCCCCCCAGGTGGCTCCATGGGTGAAGGTGCCGTTGTCCGATCCGAGCAGATCGTCGACCACCGTTCGCCGGATGAGCAGGCCTCCGACCGGGGCGTAGCCGGAGGTGGCGCCCTTGGCGAAGGTGATGAAGTCGGGTACCACACCCATCAGCTCGGCCCCGAACCACGTGCCCAATCGCCCAAAGGCGTTGATCACCTCGTCGGCGTGGAGCAAGACATCGTGGCGGTCGCAGATCCGGCGCAGCTCCTGCCAGTAGCCGTCCGGGGGGACGATGGCACCGCCGCCGTTCTGCACCGGTTCGGCCATCACCAGCCCCACCGTCTCGGGCCCCTCCTCGAGGATGGCTTCTTCGACTACTCGGGCCGCCGCCACGCCGTCCTCCTGCCCGAGGGTGTTGGGCACTCGCCGAAACCCGGGTAGCAGCGGCTGAAAGGGCTCCCGGATCGAGTCGAGCCCGGTGGCGGACAGAGCTCCCATGGTGGTGCCGTGGTAGGCGAGGTTCCGGCTGATCACCTTGGTCTTCTGCGGATTGCCCCGGGCGGCGTGGTACTGACGGGCGAACTTGATGGCCGACTCCACCGCCTCTGAGCCCGAGCTGACGAAGAACACTGCGTCCAGGTCGCCGGGAGCCAGCTCGGTGATGAGGCGAGCCGCCTCGATTGCGGGGGGATGGGTGGCCGCCCAGGAAGGTGTGTAGGCCAGTTCTTCCATCTGCTTGGCGGCCGCCTGGGCGATGTCGGAGCGACCGTGTCCGATCTGGACCACGAACAGACCGGCTAATCCGTCGAGATGGCGCCGGCCCTGGTCGTCCCACAGATAGCAGCCGTCCCCTCGCACGTAGATCGGTACGTCGCCCTGCTGCCAGGCTCGACCCTTGGTGAAGTGCAGAACCAAGTGGCGAAGATCGCGAGCCGAACCCATGTCACCTCCTGGTGTTCGTGGCGGGAATGTACCGCCTCCCGTGGACCCACGTACAGGGCCACCGGGCCCGCTCTTCACGGTACCAGCCGCCGCCGGAGGATTCGCGCCGTAACTCCGCACCGGCGGCGCCGGGAGAGGGGCAGTTCACACCCCGCCGGGAAGACACATCAGGCTTCGACTTCGCGCTCTTGTCAATCTTCGAGTCTTCTCATAGGATGCTAAACAACGCCAGCGGCAGACGGCCGAGGGCCATTGCCGGTGGGCCGACCACTCCGGGGACGATCGTGAGCGACGGGGGAACCGATTGAACCGCCGACGGCTCGGCTACCTGGCCCTGCTGGCGGCAGTGCTGGCGGCCGTGGTGTGGGTGGCCTCCCTCGGACCCGACCCGGCGCCGCCGCCCACCACGCCGGCGGCCGCCCCCACCAGCACTTCCCCGACCACGCCCAGCACCGAAGCTCCCACCACCACCTCCGCCGAGGCCAGGATCGCCGAGGTGGAGGCGATCCTCCAGGACCTGTACTACCGCTGGTTCGACGCCATCTACCGCCAGGACGCCGACGCTCTCTGGGAGGTGGTGGCGACGCAGACCGGGTACGACGACGGCGTCGCCGCCATCGGAGCGATGACATTCGACCGGGCACCTACCAGAGAGGGAGTGATGGTGTCGGTGAAGGAGCTGCTGCTCGACCGCCAGGATTGCCTGGTTGCCTTCATTGACGTCGATGTGTCGCAATTTCGCGGAGTAGGCGCTGAGACATCAGGAGTCGATGTCCTATGGCCGGATAGTGGTGGAGCGTGGCGCTTGGCAACGAGTTGGGTTCATCCGAACGACTTGTGGATTCGGGACTGCGACGAACTGATTCGAGACGAAGACTCGTGAGGCCGCGGCTCCTCCTTGCAGGTGTCTTTGGTCTCCTCTTTGGAATCGCTGGTGAGGCCTCCGTCGTCGCTCAGGAGTCAATGGTTTGCTGGACTGAGACGCGTCTAGACGAAGTACGCGGCCGATCGGTGACCCTGACCGTCTGCAAGGTGGTGGGGACCGAGCACCGGGTGGAGTACGCCTCGGAGGTGCCCATCCCGGTGGAGATCTTCCCCAATGTGGGACGCGACCAGTCGGACACCGAATGCTGGTACTGGATCACCTGGGACGAGCAGTGGGTCATCATCAGCCGTACCTCGGCCAACATGGCCCACATCGCCTACGACCCCGACGGAATCCCGGGAGGTCCGCTCGCCCAGGACACCCTGCTCCCGGCCTGCGAGTCGGAGCCCCGCGACGAGGGAAGCGAGGAGGACGAGGCCTGGCGTTTGATCGAGGAGTACGTTCACCGCCGGCCCGACCCCCGCTTCGACCCGGTCGTGGGCCGGGGGCTGGCCGGGTTGGAGACCTTCGTCGTGCTGGGACCTCCCGCTCCGTTCGACGACACGCTGGTGTCGCCGGCGACGGGGGCGGTGCTGCAGGTGCAGGGATGGGTGGCCGCGGTGGTGATCGACTGGGGTGACGGAACGGTCGAGACCTTCACCCCCCTCTCCTACCCGTTGCTCACCGGCAGCCCGGACGGCATCGCCCGTCACGTGTACGAGGTGAAGACCTGCCACCCGCCCGGCGCTGGGCCTCGCTGCCACCCTCA
>JBFGJL010000065.1:0-7025 GCA_041577235.1 Acidimicrobiia bacterium
CATCGAAGCCTTGGCGAAGCCCTCGGCCAGCCCGCCGTGGATCTGGCCTTCGACAATCATCGGGTTGATCCGCACCCCGCAGTCGTCCACCGCCACCATCCGCAGCACCTTCCACTCCCCCGTGTCGGGGTCGACCTCCACCACCACCGCGTAGGTGCCGAACGGATAGGTCATGTTGGGCGGGTCGTAGTAGTGCACCCCTTCCAGGCCCGCTTCCATCCCCTCCGGGTGGTTGGTGTAGGCGGCGAAGGCGACCTCCTGGATGGTGACTCCCTGATCGGGAGAACCCCGCACGAAGAAGCGGCCGGGTTCCCACTCCAGATCCCCCTCGGCGGCCTCCAACATGTGGGCGGCGAGGAGGCGGGCCTTCTCCCGAATCTTGCGGGACACCATGGATGTCGCCGCTCCTCCCACCGGGGTGCTCCGGGAGGCATAGGTGCCCAGTCCGTACGGGGTGTTGTCGGTGTCGCCCTCGACGACCAGCACATCGGCGACCGGGATCCCCAGCTCCTCCGCGACGATCTGGGCGAAGGTGGTCTCGTGTCCCTGACCCTGCGATTTGACGCCCAGTTTGAGGATCGCCTTGCCGGTCGGGTGCACCCGCAGCTCGGCCGAGTCGAACATCTTGAGGCCGGCGATGTCGTACTCGCGGGAGTTGCCCGCTCCCACCACCTCGGTGAAGCTGGCCAGGCCGATGCCCAGCAGCCTTCCCTCTGCGCGGGCCGCCGCCTGCTCGGCCCGGAGCTGCTCGTAGCCGATCGCCTCCAGCGCCTTGTCGAGCGCCGCCTCGTACTCACCGGAGTCGTAGACGAATCCGGTCGGGGAGTGATAGGGGAACTGCTCGGGCTTGATGAAGTTCATGCGCCGGAACTCGGCTGGATCCAATCCCAGCTCGTAGGCGGCGGTCTGCACCAGCCGCTCGATCAGATACGACGCCTCGGTGACCCGGAACGAGCACCGATAGGCCACCCCACCGGGTGCCTTGTTGGTGTAGGCGCCCTGTGCCCGGACGTAGGCAGCCGGATAGTCGTACGAACCGGTGACGATATGGAACAGACCCGCTCGGAACCGGGTCGGCTGCGCATCCGAGTAGAACGCTCCTTGATCGGACCAGATATCCGCTCGCAGCCCGAGGATCTTCCCGTCGTTGCGCAGCGCCAGCTCCCCATGCATGTAGAAGTCGCGGGCGAACCCGGTGGAGATCAGATTCTCGGTGCGGCTCTCCACCCACTTCACCGGCCGGCCGATCAAGAGGGAAGCGGCGGTCGCCACCACATAGCCGGGATAGATCGGGACCTTGTTCCCGAACCCACCACCGATGTCGGGCGAGATGATCCGGATGTTCTGTTCCGGGAGCCCCGCCACCAACGCGAACAGGGTTCGATGGGCGTGGGGAGCCTGCGACGTCAGGTAGATGGTGGCCCGGCCCGTGACCGGGCTGATGTCGGCCACCACCCCACAGGTCTCGAGTGGCGACGGATGCGAGCGCGGATAGTGGGTGTCGAGCGTGACCACCCGGTCGGCCTCGGCAAAGGCCCGGTCGGTGAGCGTCTGGTCTCCCGCCTCCCACTCGTAGACCTTGTTGTCGGCCTGTCCCTCCTTGTCGTCGCGGATCAGAGGAGCATCGGGCTCCATCGCCTGACGAGGGTTCACGATCGGCGGGAGCTCCTCGTAGTCGACGAAGATCCCGGCGAGAGCGTCGGCGGCCAAGTACGGATCGGTGGCGATGACCGCCGCCACCTCCTGTCCCTGGAAACGGACCTTGTCGGTGGCGAGCACCGCTTGGGTGTCGCCCGAGAGAGTCGGCATCCACGCCAGGTTGTGGGCGGCCAGATCCTCGCCCGTGACCACGGCGATCACCCCGTCCATGGCCAGGGCCTCCGACGAGTCGATCGACAGGATGCGGGCATGGGCCACCGGGCTGCGCAAGATGGCCATGTGCAGCATCCCCGGCAGCACGATGTCATCCAGGTAGTTGCCGCCCCCTTGGATGAAACGGTCGTCTTCCTTGCGGCGGACGCTGTGCCCGACGCCCCCGATCTCGGGAGGTGTGACCGGAGCGTGGTGGTCGGTGGTGGTCATCGTGCCTCCTCACTCCCCTGGGCGGCCGCGGCCGCCTGCACCGCCTTGACGATGTTGACGTAACCGGTGCACCGGCAGATGTTGCCGGAGATGGACCAGCGGATGTCGTCCTCGCTGGGCGTCGGGTTGGCGTCGAGCAATGCCTTGCCGACCAGCATCATCCCCGGCGTGCAGAACCCACACTGGAGCCCGTGGTGCTCTTTGAAGGCAGCCTGGATGGGGTGGAGCTGGCCGTTGCTCTTCAAACCCTCCACGGTCGTGATGGCAGCGCCGGCCGCCTGCACCGCCAGCATGGTGCAGCTCTTCACCGGCACTCCGTCCACCAGCACCGTGCAGGCTCCGCAACTGGTGGTGTCACAACCGATGTGGGTGCCGGTGAGGCCGGCGACGGTGCGGATGAAGTCCACCAGCAGCCGGCGCGGCTCCACGTCGGCCGAGTAGGACTGTCCGTTGATGGTGAGCTCGAGATCCATCGATCCTCCTCAGGACGCCCGGGCTAGATCGAGCGCGGTGGCGAGTCCCCGACGCGTGTAGACCCTGACCACCTCCC
Organism: Acidimicrobiia bacterium; assembly: GCA_041577235.1. Lineage (GTDB taxonomy): Bacteria > Actinomycetota > Acidimicrobiia > Spongiisociales > DATADW01 > JBFGJL01. The sequence continues at coordinate 2,633 of JBFGJL010000065.1, forward strand.
GCTTCCAATCGGCGGTGCCCCGCACGTCGCTGTCGGGTTCGGCTGCGGCCGCCGCCAGCCGAGCCGCTTCTTCGAAGACCTGGTCGGATGGGGTCTCGCCAACCAGCACCGCTTCGGCTTCGGCGGCGCGGGTGTTCTTGGGGTTGACGGCGGTGAGGGCGATGCCCGCCTCGCTGATCTTGCCGTCGCCGGCCAGCGCCAGGTGGGTGGCGACCGCCACCGTGGCATAATCCCCGATCTTGCGCTCCAACTTGAGATAGGTACCCCCGGCCGGGCTGGTGTACTTGGGGACTCTCACCTCGGTCACCAGCTCGCCGGGGCGTAGGGAGTTGGTGAAGAAATCGACGATGAACTCGTCGATCGGGATCTCCCGCCGCCCTTCACTGGAGCTGGCCACCACGGTCGCTCGTACGGCCAGCATCACCGTGTTCCAGTCGCCCTCAGGGTCACAGTGGGCCACCGATCCGCACAGGGTCCCCCGGTTCCGGACCAGCGGATCGGCGATCCAGGGGGCCGCCGCCGCCATGGTGTGGTTGTGCCTGGCCACCGCCTCCGACCGCTCGATGTCTCGGTGCCGGACCAAGGCCCCCATCGACAGGTGCCAATCGGACTCGTGGATCTGGTCGAGGCCGGGCAGACGGTTGATGTCGATCAGCATCGCCGGGGCTGCCAGGCGCAGCTTCATCATTGGGATCAGGCTCTGACCACCTGCCAGCACCCTGGCCTCGTCACCTCGCTCGGCCATGAGCGCGAACGCCTCTTCGAGGGATTCGGGAGCCGCGTACTCGAAGGCTGCTGGATACATGGGACTCCTCCCAGCCAGGGATCTGCCCCCGACGCTACACCGCCGGCAGCGGCATCGTGGCTCAGGGGCGGGTATAGCGACCCATCAGGGTGGCTTGCCCGAGGACGTGTCCTTCCATCGCCGCCAGCACGGTCTCCTTGTCGCTTCCCGCCGGGAGGCCGAGCTGGTCGTCGAGGGCGTAGATGGTGAAGAAGTAGCGGTGGGTGCCGCCGGGTGGGCAGGGGCCCCCGTAGTCGGACCCTCCCCACGAGTTGACGCCGGGAGTGCCGCTCCTGCCGACCGTCTCCGACCCACCGGCCGCGACCGGGATGTCGAACACGATCCAGTGGTCCCAGGTACCGGCGGGGGCATCGGGGTCGTCCATGATGAGAGCCAGGCCGGCCGTCCCGGCCGGGACCCCGGAGACCGCCAGGGGTGGGGGCAGATCGGCCCCGTCGCAGGTGTACTCGCGTGGGATGTCCCCCTCGTGGTCGAAGGCGGTCGAGGTCAGCTGCATGGCACCTCCTCCCGGCGGAACCGTGACGGCGGGGTCCCCGCCGCTGCAGGCCAGCACCATCACCGCCACTGCCGCCAACGCCAGCCGTCTCATGGGTCCATGGTGAACCCCGACGCCGACGCGAGCAAGCCCCTTACGGGTCGAGCAGATACCGGCGGAGCCAGGCTCCCAGCGTCTCCCGCTCGGCATCGGTCATGCCGGTCAGATTCCCGAGCGGCATCGTCTCGGTCACCACCGCCTGCTGGTAGATCTGATGGGCGAGGGCCCGGATCTGGTCCTCCTCCTCCAGCACGATCCCCTTCGGTGGAACCGAGAACCCCGGCTGGGTGGGAGCGGCGGCATGGCATGGTGCGCAGCGATCGTGAATGATGGCCAGCCCTTCCTCGAAGGCCACCGGAGCCGGATCCGCCTCCGGCCGACGGGGGAAGCTGACCAGCGCCAGGGCCAGCATGCCCGCGGCCGCCGCTGGCAGGATCCAGCCGTTGCGCCGACCCTGGCCGCGCAGGTTGAACCAGTGGCGGGTGAGGCCGCCCACCAGGAACAGGCCGGCCAGGATCGCCCAATTGGCCGGATGGCCATACGTGGTGGGGAAGTGGTTGCTGATCATGACGAACACGACCGGCAGGGTGAGGTAGTTGTTGTGGAGGGAGCGGAGGGCGGCGTGCCGTCCCTGACGGGGATCGGGTTCCTCCCCGGCCGCCAGCGCCTCGACCATGAGACGCTGGGCGGGGATGATGACCCGGAACACGTTGCCGGCCATGAGGGTCCCGATCAGGGCCCCGACGTGGATGTAGGCCCCGCGGGGGCTGAAGAGCCTGGTGAGGGCGAAGGCGACCAGCGTGATCGCCACCAGTCCCACCGCCGCGAACCAGCCCGGCCTCCCGAGCAGAGGCGTCCGGCACAGACCGTCGTACACCAGCCAGCCCGCCAGCAACGTTCCCACCGCGATCACCACCGCCCAACCTGGGGCGAGTTCGGCGCGAGCCGGGTCGATCAGGAAGGCGCGAGCATCCAGGTAGTAGACGATGACCAACAGCGCCGCCCCGCTGATCCAGGTGGTGTACGCCTCCCACTTGAACCAGTGCAACGTGTCGGGGAGCCTCTCCGGCGCCACGTCGTACTTGCTGACCCGGTAGAAACCGCCCCCGTGGACGGCCCACAGCTCTCCGGCCACTCCATCGATCGCCTCGGCCGGGGGTCGCACCCGGTTGTTGAGCCAGACGAAATAGAACGAGGTTCCGATCCAGGCGATCCCGGCGATGACGTGCAACCATCGGATCGCCAAGTCGAGCCATTCCGCCACGTGTGGGTCCAACACCGTCCTCACTCCGCCGCCGGCCCGCTCAGCCTACGATCCGGCGGCCCGCCAACGGGCTTCCGACCCAGCAAGCGGGCTTGGTGGTGCCCGTCGTCGGTCCAGCCCTCCTCGTACCTGAGCAGCAGCAAGCCGGACAACAGACCAGGAGCTTCTCCTTCCTCCAGCAGGTAGGGCCTCGGCGGCCGGGGGTGGCGCTCCAGGTTGCGGACGGTGGCGATCTCCACCACCGCCCGACCTCCGGGAGAGAGCCGGTCGGCGACCGTGGTGAGTACCGGCCGGTTGAGATAGTGCACCCAGACGATCAGGTGCCACCCCTCTCCGGGTAGTGGCTCTCGGTCCAGGTCGACCCTGGCCGTCCGCAGCGACACTCCCCGTCGACGGGCTTCCGTTGCCGCCCTCCGCAGGGCCACCACCGACCGGTCCAGGAGGGTCACCTCCCACCCTCGCCCGGCCAGCCACAGGGCGTTGCGACCCAACCCTCCGGCCACGTCCAGCGCCCGGGCGGGCGACCCGAGCTCGGGCTCGACCTCCACCAGGAATTCGGAAGGCTCGCCCACGTCCTCCTCGGCGTGACGACGATCCCACCGGTCCATGTTCCGAAACCATAGGGGCATTACCGGGCTCGGCCCCCGCCATCGGCCATGCTGGTGGAGATGGGTTCGAGCCGACGTCTGCTGCTGGCTGGGATGCTGCTGTCGGCGGCCTGCGTCTCCGGCCAGGAGAGGGTCGTCTCGGAGGAGCGGCCGGGAGACCTGCCGGCCGCGACCACCTCGGCCGCCTCCGCCCCCACCGACTCGACATCCACCTCGACCTCGATGTCGACCTCGACCTCCACCACCTCGACGACGACCACCACCCTGGCCCCACTGCAGGGCTTGCGCCTCGAGTGGGTGGGGACCGACCTGGCCCGCCCGACCTTCCTGGCGGCCCCGAGAGGGGATCCCCGCCTGTTCGTGGTCGAGCAGCAGGGGCGGGTCGTCGTCCTACGAGCGGATGGCGAGATCGAGCCCTTCCTCGACATCCGGGAGGAGGTGGGGGCGATCGGCATCGAGCAGGGACTGCTGGGACTGGCCTTCCATCCCGCCTTCCGGGACAACGGACGGTTCTATCTGTACTACACGGACCGGGCCGAGGATTCGCGCCTGATCGAGTACGTGGTGGGACCCGACCCCGACCGGGCCGACCCGGCCCGGCGCCGGGAGGTCCTGTTCGTCGACCAGCCGGCCGATCGTCACAACGCCGGCATGCTCGCCTTCGGCCCGGACGGCTACCTCTACGTCGCGCTCGGCGATGGGGGGGATGGGGGCGGGCACGGGCAGGAGATCGACAGCCTGCTGGGAAAGATCCTCCGGTTGGACGTGGATCGGGGCGATCCGTACTCGATCCCGGCCGACAACCCGTTCGTGGCAGGAGCCGGCGCTCCCGAGATCTGGGCCTACGGCCTTCGCAATCCGTGGCGGTTCTCGATCGACGAGGTCGAGGGACTGCTCTACGTCGCCGATGTCGGCCAGTCGGACCTCGAGGAGATCGACGTGGTCGAGCTGCGCCCCGTCGGGTACGACTTCGGCTGGGCGAACATGGAGGGGTCGGAGTGCTTCGCCGGACGCCAGTGTGACCCAACCGGCACGGTGCTCCCGACCGTCGAGTATGGGCACGACCAGGGGTGCTCCGTCACCGGCGGGTACGTCTACCGGGGGGCCGCCATCCCCGAGATCCGGGGCCACTACTTCTACGGGGACTGGTGCGGAGGGTGGGTCCGGTCGTTCCGGTACGA
>JBFGJL010000066.1:0-6927 GCA_041577235.1 Acidimicrobiia bacterium
GATCTGGCCTTCACCATCGACAAGGGGGTGGCCGACGGGGTCCTGGTGGGCAACCCGGTGATCGACACCAGCGGAAACGCGGTCGGCACGGTGGTGGAGGTGTTCGAGACGAAGGCCAAGGTCCTCCCGGTGATCGCCCGTACCGAAGGCACCGGCGTGCGGGCGGGCGAGCAGCGGGGGGTCCTGCTGGGACTGGGCCGGGAGGACGAGCTGCAGCTCGAGATCCTGGATGCGACGGCGGTGGTGCGATCCGAGCTGCTGCTGCTGACCGAGGCGGGCAAGTTCCCACCGGGCTTGCCGGTGGCGGTGGTGATGGAGTCGGCCGGGCCCGAGGCCGGTCAGATCCGGGCGCTGGCCGAACCTACCGCCGACTTCACCCGGCTGCGGATCGTGGTGGTGCTGGGCTGGCCCCTGCCCGAGGAACCAGCGGCTCCGGCGGTGACCACCACCGTGCCGGCGGCGACCACCACCACCGGCGACCAGGGGAGCGGCGGATGAGACAGCGACCCCGGGTGGCGATCGCGATGGCAGTGGTGGTGGCCGGTCTGTTGGTGCAGACCACGTTCTTCAAGGAGGTCCGTCCCCTCAACGTTGCTCCCGACCTCGTCTTGCTAGTGGTCATCGCCGCGGTTCGTTGGTTGGAGCCCGAACCGGCGGTCCTGCTCGGTTTCACCGCCGGGTTCTCCTTCGACCTCTTGGGGCTCCAGGTGCTGGGGCTTCGCTCGCTGGTGTTCACCCTCATCGCCTACATCGCGGTGAGGACCCGCGAGCGATTCGACGTGAACGTCGTGGCCACGGCCGGCTGGGTGTTCTCCTTGAGCCTGGTCGGGGTGCTGTTGGTCGCCGTGATCGGTACCCTCTTCGGAGAAGCCATCTTGGCCGGAACCGATTTCCTGCGGAGGCTCCTTCTCGTGCCCACCTACAACGTGGCTGTCGGTTTCGCCGTACTGCCCCTCATGACCCGGCTGTTGCGCCCGGTCGAACGCCAGCGGGTGCTGATGTGAGGCGGGGATGGCGCCTGGCCGGGTTGGGCGGCCTCTTCCTCGCCATGTTCGTGGTGCTGTTCCTGCGGCTGTGGTTCGTCCAGGTGGCGGCCGGGGAGGAGTACGCGGTCCGAGCCAACGATCTCACCGTCGCCAGCAGCCCGACGCTGGCGCCCCGCGGCCAGATCCGAGACCGGGACGGGACGCTCCTGGCGACCTCCCGGTTCGCTCCGGCGGTGATCGTCGACCGCAACCAGATCCCCTCCGGCCAGGAAGACCATCTCAAGCAGCGGCTCTCCTCGCTGCTGGGTATGTCGCCGCTCGAGATCGAGTCCGCCTTCGACGCCCCCACCACCCGCGTCAAGATCAAGGAGATCGATGCCGAGACCGCCTACTTCGTCCTGGAACACCAGCGCGACTATCCGGGGGTGTTCATCGAGCTGGTACCCATTCGGGTGTATCCGGAAGGCGCGGTGGCCTCCCACGTGATCGGACACATCGGCCGGCCCGACCAGGCCGATCTCGACGAGCGTCCCGATCTCGATCCCAACGCCACCATCGGCAAGGCCGGGGTGGAGCGATCCTACGACGACCTCCTCCAGGGCAACCCGGGGGTGGTGGCCTACCGCGTCAACGCCCGGGGCGAGATCCTCGACGAGCTCCGAGAGATCCCGGCCACCCAGGGGGACACCCTTTGGTTGACCATCGACCTGGAGACCCAACAGGTCGTCGAGCAGGCGTTGGAACGGGTCATCTCGCTGGCGAACGAGGAGAAACGCGCCGCCGACGAGTACCACAACCTGGCCAAGCGGGCCACGGCGGTAGTGCTGGACGTCGACGACGGCTCGGTGGTGGCCATGGCCTCGTACCCCGATTTCGACCCGGGCGAGTTCGTCGGCGGCCTCAGCCGTTCCCAGTTCTCGGCGCTGAACGAGCAGGCGGCCTTCACCAACCTCGCCATCCAGGGCGACTTCCCACCCGCTTCCACGTTCAAGGCGGTCACCTATGTCACGGCGATGGAGGAGAATCTCTTCCCCCGGGATGCCACCGCCGACACGCCCGACGGACGGGTCCACTGCGACGGCAGCCTCGAGTTCGGCTTCGACGACGGCAGCCGCCAGGTCTACCCCGACTGGTACTACCCCGATGAGCTGGGGTGGCTCAATATCCACGAGGCCTTCGAGCAGTCGTGCAACATCTACTTCTACGGGGTGGCCCTGCGAATCTGGCAGGACTTCAAGCTGAGCCGGCAGGAGGACATCCTGCAGGAATGGGCCCGCCAGCTCGGCTACGGCGAGCTGCTGGGGATCGATCTGCCGTTCGAGCACACGGGGACGGTGCCCGACCGGGAGCTGTTCGACGAGCTGGCCAAGCGGGGGGTGGTCCGCGAGGAGGGCTGGCAGGGCGGCGACCTGATGAACGTGGCCATCGGGCAGGGCAACGTCCTGGCCACGCCGTTGCAGGTGGCCGCCTCCTACGCGGCCATCGCCAACGGCGGGACCCTCTGGAAACCTCGGGTCGTACAAGAGGTGAGGGACCGGCTCGGACAGGTGGTCGCCACCAACCTTCCCGAGGCGATTCGAGAGATCGACCTCTCCGCCTCGACGGTCGCCGCCTTCCGGCGCGACCTCCACCGGGTGACCGCCCAGGGGACGGCGGCCGTCGCCTTCTCCGACTTCGGAGAGGGTTGGGGCGAGGTCGGCGGGAAGACCGGCACCGCCCAGAACGGAGCCAATCGCGACAACACCGCCTGGTTCGCCGGGGTGGCGCCGGTCAGCGACCCGCGTTACGCGGTGGTGGTGGTGGTGGAGGAGGGGGGTAGCGGCGGTCGTATCGCCGCTCCGGCCGGCCGGTATATCCTCCAGTACCTGATGGGCGGAAAGCCGACCGGCCTGGTGGCGGGAGCGAGGACCGACTGATGGCCACGGTCACCGGGGTGCAGACACGGGTGGCGGTGGCGGACCGTCGCCGACCCGGTCCCGACCTCTTCCTGTTCGTGGCGTTCCTGGCGCTCAGCGCCCTCGGCATCCTCATGGTCTTCACCGCCTCCCGCCCCCTGCTGGAGGTGCAGGGCCTGGATCCGACCTCCCTCATGCAGCGCCAGATCGTCTTCGCGGCGGTGGGCCTGGTCGGGTTCGTGGTCGCATCCCTCATCGACTACCGGGAGTACCGGCCGCTCGTTCCGTTCTTCTACGGAGCGAGCCTGGTGTTGTTGGTGGCGGTGTTCGCCGCCGAACCGGTCAACGGCGCCCGTCGATGGATATCACTGGGGCCTTTCCAGCTGCAGCCGGCCGAGTTCGCCAAACTGGCCGTCATTCTCACCCTCGCCTCGGTGCTGGCGGCCGTTCAAGACGACGAGCAAGGCATGCCATGGAAGCGGCTGCTGGTCAGCCTGGCAGTGGTGGCCGTTCCGGCCGCCCTCATCTTCCGCCAGCCCGACCTCGGAACCATGCTGGTGTTCGGATTCCTCGCCATCATCATGCTGTTCGGCGCCGGTACCAGCCTTCGCCAGTTCGCGGTGCTGGCGGGGGCGGGCCTGGTGGGGGGGTGGACGGTGCTCAAGATGGAGCTGCTCAAGTCCTATCAGGTCGAGCGTCTGACCAGCTTTCTCGATCCGACCTCCGACCCGCTGCGAGCGGGCTACAACCGGATTCAGAGCGAGCTGGCCATCGGGAGCGGGCAGCTGGTGGGCAAGGGCTTGTTCCAGGGCAGCCAGACGGAGCTGAGTTTCGTACCCGCGCAGCCCACCGACTTCATCTTCACCGCCGTCGGTGAGCAGCTGGGGTTCATCGGTGGAGCGCTGGTTCTGTTGGCCTATGCCGTTCTGATCTGGCGCCTGCTCCGGATCGCGGTGAATGCCCGCGACCGGCTCGGCATGTTGATCGTGGTAGGGGTGGCGTCGCTGCTCGCCTTTCACACCTTCGTCAACATCGGGATGACGATCGGCATCATGCCGGTGACCGGGTTGCCCCTGCCCTTCATGAGTGCCGGCGGCAGCGCCTTCATCACGATGTCGGTCGCCCTCGGTATCGCCCACTCGGTGTGGCTGCGCCGTTCTCCGGTGCCGGGCCGTAGTTACTCCGGCTAGCTCGCCCGGGCCATCCGGGCGGGCGACTACCCTGCTCGCCCATGGACCGGCGCGGCGAACGGGGTTGGGTGGAGGTCATCTGCGGGCCCATGTTCTCCGGCAAGAGCGAAGAGCTGATTCGCCGCGTCACCCGCTCCCGTATCGCCCGGGTACCCGTCCAGACCTTCAAACCGGCGGTCGACGATCGCTACGGCACAGGCGAGGTCGTCTCCCACAGCCGCCTGTCGGTGGACGCCGACCCGGTCGCCGACAGCGCCGCGCTGCTCCGCCGGGTCGACGACGCCACCGTGGTGGTGGGGGTCGACGAGGGCCAGTTCTTCGACGAGGGTCTGGTCGGAGTGTGTGAGGACTTGGCCCGAGCCGGCAAGCAGGTCATCGTCGCCGGCCTCGACCTCGACTACCTGGGCCGGCCGTTCGAGCCGATTCCCACCCTGGCCGCCCGGTCGGAGTACGTCACCAAGATGCTGGCGGTCTGCCACCGGTGCGGCGCTCCCGCCGCCTTCACCCAGCGAACGGTTCAATCCGACGAGCTGGTGGTGCTGGGAGCAGTCGGTTCCTACGAAGCCCGATGCCGGCTGTGCTATCACCCCGGCGAGCCGGAGCAGGGCAAACTGGCGATCTGAGCCTGGAAGGATCCGGTTCAGGTGCTACGCTGTTGCGGGCCGCCCGTCCGGGCGGCGTCTTCGAGCCACGGAGAGAGCGGTGATTTTTTCGCACCGTGATCGCCCGGCTTCGGCGGCCGTGTATCCCGCCCCGATGTCCAGGCGACAACGCACCCACGGCGGTCCCGACGCGGGTCCGCTGGTGCATCAGCCAGGTAGCAGAGTGTGCTCGCCGGACGGCTCGACATTCGATCGGCACGCGACGACGCCAGGGAGAGGAACCCGAGCTGCGGCTGCAGCTTCCGCCGGGCCGGGTATCTCGAGGCCGGGGGCCGTCGAGCGTCGCAGCCGGGCCGCCAGAGCAGAAGGAGACAAGTGGTATGGCGTGGTTCCGCCGCAGGTCACCCCAGGTGATCCGCAAAGGCGTCGGGGCGGACGGGGTGGTCGAGGAGCGCAAGACCCGTCGAGTAGGTGGCGAGGTGGTGGAGGTCCGGCGGGTGCGCACGCCGGCACCGGCCGAGAAGCCCACCCGCAAGCCGACCCCCCAACCGAGCAAGAAGAAACCATCCCGCAGCGGTAACGGCCAGCGTCGCCGGCCGGTGGAGGAGGAGATCATCCTCCCCCCGGAGGTGGCCCGCAAGCAGATGCTGGTGAGGGTGCTGCCCCACCAGACTCAGATCGTGGTGCTGGAAGGGGCCATGCTGGTCGAGCACTACCTGGCTCGTTCCGATGCCGCCTCCCTGGTCGGCAACGTCTACCTGGGACGGGTCAAGAACGTGCTGCCGGGCATGGAGGCCGCGTTCGTCGACTTCGGCGCCGCCAAGAACGGGGTGGTGTATGCGGCCGACATCGGCTCCGACCGCGGTCGGCACGGACGGCGCCACCCCCGGATCGAAGACAGCCTCTCCGAGGGCGACGACATCCTGGTGCAGGTCGCGAAGGACGCCATGGGAGCCAAGGGGGCACGCCTCACCGGCCAGGTCTCCCTCCCCGGCCGCTACCTCGTGCTCGTGCCCGCCTCGGATGCCCAGGGGATCAGCCGCCGGCTGCCCGACGACGAGCGGCAGCGGCTGCGGGAGATCGTCGAGGCGGTTAAGCCGTCCGAATTCGGGGTCATCGTCCGTACCGCCGCCCAGGGAGCCAGCAAGGAGGAGATCGCCACCGACATCGAGCGGCTGGTCCACATCTGGGAGGGCATCCGGAAGGAAGCGGAGGCCGGGCCGGTGCCGCGGCTCATCTACCGTGAGCCCGAGCTGCTCATCCGCGTCATCCGGGAGCATTTCACTCCCGATTTCCGGCGCTTGCTGATCGATGATCAGGAGTCGCACGCCCGGGTGGTCTCCTATCTCCAGGAGACCGCACCCGATCTGGTGGACAAGGTGCAGCGCTACCAGGACGAGATGGGAGTGTTCGAGCGTTTTCACGTCGAGGATCAGCTCCGCAAGGCTCTCGACCGCAAGGTGTGGCTGCCGTCGGGCGGCCACCTGGTGATCGACCGCACCGAGGCCCTGACCGTGATCGACGTCAACACGGGCAAGTTCGTCGGGAGCTCCAGCCTGGAAGACACGGTCCTCCAGAACAACCTCGAGGCGGCCGAGGAGATCGGCCGCCAGCTGCGGTTGCGCGACATCGGGGGCATCATCGTCATCGACTTCATCGACATGGAATCCGAGCGGAACCAGCGGGCGGTCCTGCGACGGCTACGGGAGACCCTGGCCAAGGACAAGACCCGCACCCAGGTGTTCGACGTGTCCAATCTGGGCCTGGTCGAGATGACCCGCAAGAACGTGTCGGCGGGGCTGCTCGAAGTGTTCTCCGAGACCTGTCCCAACTGCAACGGTCGCGGGGTGCTGTTGCACGAAGAGGCCGCCACTCACGGCATCCCGGTGGCCGCTCTGCTGGGGGAAGGCGCCGACTGAGCTGGGGCGCCGACCGATTAGAGTGGGGGCACCCCTGAGTACGAACGAGGGACACCCATGTACGCAATCATCCGCGCCGGCGGCAAGCAGGCCAAGGTTCGTCCCGGCGACGTCATCGACATCGAACGGGTCAAGCACGCCCCGGATGAGCTGGAGTTCACCCCTCTGCTGGTCGTCGACGACAAAGGCAACGTGGTGAGCGATCGCTCGGCGCTGGCGGGCATAAAGGTCAAGGCCAAGACGCTGGGCGAGGTGAAGGGCGAGAAGCTCGACATCTTCAAGTACCGGAACAAGAGCGGGTATCGCCGCCGCCAGGGACACCGCCAGCTGTACAC
>JBFGJL010000067.1:0-6926 GCA_041577235.1 Acidimicrobiia bacterium
CGTACAGCAGGCGGGTGGTCACGACCGCCGGCGTCGCCCAGTGCCCGGCGTGGGGTCTGAGCAGATCGGACACCGAGCCGATCCGCCGGGTGGTCAGATGGTCCCAGACGTCGGAGTAGAACCACAGCTTCCGGGCCCACACCCCGATCACCACCATCGAGACCAACGCCAACCCGAGGGCGACCACGATCTGCAACCGATCCGAGGCCACCATCGCCTCGAGCCCTCGCCGGACGGGGACCTCTTCGGCTTCGGGGTCACGCCGATCTCGGTCGGCTACGTCTGGGAGGTCGCTCGGCACGTGGCGGCAACCTACTACCCGGGCCGCCCCCATGCGGAACCGGACGGCGGGGCGATACACTGCGCGCCTGCGTCGGGCGCATCGCAGGCCGGGCGCTCGACATCGACTCGCCATTTCGGAGAGCCATGGCCGCCAGCCCCCGCCCATCCGCCCCCCTCCGCGACGCCACGGCGCTGCTGATCGGGACCGGAGCCAGCGGCGCCGCCGCCTACGGGTTCATCGTGGTGGGAACCCGCACGCTCGGGGCGGAAGCGTTCGCCCCCATCTCGGTGCTGTGGACCTTCTGGGCGATGAGCGCCGCCATTCTCACCTTCCCGGTGCAGCACTGGGTGATCCGCAGCCTGGAAGCCGACCGGCACGAGGGCCGGGTGCGGGAGGCGCTGCCCAGGCTGGCGGTGGCCGCGCTGCTGGTATCGATCATGGTGGGGGTCGTGGCTTGGTGGGGCCGGCGCGTCTTGTTCCTCGACGGCGGGGCTCTCTTCCCCCTGGTGGCCGCCTTCATTCCCTTCGGTTCGGTTGTCATGGGCCTCAACCGGGGAGCCTTGGCCGGGCGACGGCGGTTCCTGGCGACGGGGACGGCCATCCTCGGTGAGAACCTGATCCGCTTCGGGATGGCGGTGGCGGTGGCGGTCGCCGGCGGAGGGCCCGCCGGTTTCGCGCTGGCTCTCCCGGCCGGGTTCGCGGTGACGCTTCTGTGGCCGGGCTCGATGGTGTTCCGGGGCCCCCGGCCCGACGATGCCGCCACCCCTCCGCTCGTGTTCCTGAGCGGGATCGCCGGAGGTTCCCTCCTGGCCCAGGTGATCCTCACCGGAGGACCGTTGCTGCTGGCGGTGTTGGGCGGCGCTCCGATCGAGATCACCGCCCTGTTCAGCGCCCTCGCCTTGTTCCGGGCCCCCTACATGATCGCCACCGGAGTGGCGACGAGGGTCACCGGCACCCTCACCCGGCTGGTATTGGGAGGGGATCGGCGGCGCCTCCGCCAGGTCTACTGGGCGACCGGGATCGTCACCGCCCTCGGCGTTCCGGCCGGTTGGGTGTTCGGGGCCGTGGCCGGCCCCGGGCTGGTTCGGGCCGTGTTCGGATCCGAGGTGGTGCTGGCCGGGCAGGTGGTGGGATGGGTGGCGGCCGGGAGCACCGCCGCCCTGGTGTCGCTCTTCCTCACCCTGCTGTTGATCGCCCGCGCCCAGGTGAGCCTGGTCACCGGCGCCTGGGTGATCGCACTATTGGTGGGCCTGGTCTGGAGCTGGTGGGGCCCCGGTCTCCCCGTGTTGCGTGTCGCCGGCGGCTTCGCCGCCGGCGAGCTGGTGGCGGTGGGGGTCATGCAGGCCGGCCGGGCGGTTGGCCTCCGGTCCGGACGCCTCGCCGCCGGTGGCCTCGCTGACGAAGTAGAGCGGACGCCGCACCACCTCGCCGTGGATGCGGGAGAGGTACTCGCCGACGATGGCCGTCAGCCAGAACTGGATGCCGAAGAAGACCGAGAACAACAACATCTGGCTGGTCCAGCCGGGAACCCGGGTGCCGGTCGCCCACACCACCAAGAGGTAGATCACCAGCCCCACCGACACGAGGAAGGCGCTCAGGGCGGCCAGCTCCATCATGCGGATGGGTAGGCCCGAGAACCCCACGAAGGCGTCGTACATCGACTTCATCATCTGCCCGAAGCTCCACCCGGAAGTGCCCCCGGTGCGCCGCCTCCGGTTGTAGGGAACGGTCACCTGATCGAAGCCGGTCCAGGCCACCAGGGCGAACGTGATCCGGTTGGCCTCGTCGAACTGACGGACCGCCTCCAGCACCTTGCGGTCGATCAAGAAGAAGCTGCCGGTGGTGAACTTGGAGCCCTTGGGCATGGCGTAACGCCGCAGCAACCAGTGGAACAGCCGGCTGGCCAGCACCCGCCAGCGGGAGTCCTGGCGGCTGGCCCGCTCACCCCAGACGATCTTGGCTCCCCGCCGCCAGGCGGCGATGAACTCGAGCACGGTGTCGGGTGGGTCCTGCAGGTCGGCCGCCAAGGTCACCACCGCGTCGCCTTCGGCGTGGGCGAAGCCAGCGGAGAGGGCGCGATGAGATCCGAAGTTGCGTGACAGCCGGATCCCTCGAAACCGGGGATCGGAGGCGCAGATCTTCTCGATCATGGGCCAGCTCTCGTCGCTGCTTCCGTCGTCGATGAACAGCACCCGACAATCGAGATCGGGACGGTCGAGCAGGGTGGTGGAGACCTCGGCTGCGTAGGCGTCGAGGTTCTCGGCCTCGTTGAACACCGGGGTCAGGATGGCGATGGTGGGTCGGTCCGGTCGGCCGTGGCTCATGTCTCCTCCCACACGACGAAATCGGGTCCCAACAGCTGGGCCAGCCGCCGGTTCGCATCTTGGTACCTCGCCCGCAGCCGGGCAATTGCGTCCGCCGGCGGGGATTCCCCCTCGGTCGGGTTGACCACCCCGGGGCGGGCGGCATCGCCGGGTCGTTCCTGGATCACGAGGAACCGGTGGAGCTGGATGGCCAGCGCCTCCGGGTCGGCGACCAGATCCTCGTACCGCAAGCACAAGACTCGGTCCTGACCGAGTTCGTTCAAGTACGGGGTCAGCAGATCGGCGTACAGGCCGCGCGAGAAGTAGCTGTGGGGCCGGGCGAAGCGGAGGGTGGGGGGGTAGGTTGCTTCACGCTCCTCCTCCCGGGCCAGCGCCTGCTCGAAGCTCTCGGTCTCCATCCCGTTGAGCTTGGACCAGAGGTAGTTCGACCAGGCCCGCTCGGCCGGCTCCCGCAGGATGAAGACGACGCGCACCGCCGGCAGGTCGCGGGCGATCCGCCGGGCGGCGGCGGCGCTCTCCAGGTAGTTGGCGCTCTTCTCGCCGGCGAGCAGGCCGGGGGGAATGCCTTCGAACCAGGTGCGGGCGTAGTGAGGGAGTCCCCGCCGGTACAGGTCGTCGACGAGGAAGAACTTGGGCTCGGGCCGCACCGGCCGGGCCATCCGCACCTGAGGGTGGGCGTCCAGCAGGTGATAGAGCCAGGTGGTGCCGGCCCGCGGGGCACCCCCGATGATGAACTCGGGGAGGCGCAGACCCAGGTCCCGCTCCGTCACGCCCGCGCCACCGACTCCCTGAGGGCGGTGACCACCTGGTCGACGTCGCGGTCGACCATCTGGGAGAACAGCGGCAGGACCAGCGAGCGGTCGCTGGCTTCCTCCGACACCGGCAGGGAGACGCCCCGGGCGGCGTAGGCCGGCTCTCGGTGGGCGGTCATCACTCCCGGCCGGGTGGCGATCCCTCGGTCCAGCATGGCCTGCATCACACCGTCTCGGCGATCGGCCCCGAACCCGGCCAGGCGCACGGTGTAGGTCTGGACGTTCCACTCGCAGTCGTCGGGGACGATGGGGGTGGCGATCACCGAATGCCCGGCCAGAGCCTGGTCGTAGCGGGCAGCCAGCTCCCGGCGACGGACCAGCAGAGCCGGCAGCCGCCGCAGCTGTTCGCGGCCTACCGCCGCCTGAATATCGGTGAGCCGGTAGTTGTACCCCACCTCCTGGTAGGACTCGCGTACCACCCGATCCGAGGCGTGCCGAACCGTATCGGGCACGCTCATGCCGTGTTGCCGGAGGCGGCGCAACAGGTCGGCCTGATCGCTCCGCCGCACGACGATCATGCCGCCATCCCCGGTGGTGATCAGCTTGCGGGGGTGGAAAGAGAAACACACATGGCTCCCGTGTGCTCCGATGGGGCGGCCCCGGTAGCGGCTCCCGATGGCGCAGGCCGCATCCTCGATCAACACCAGGCCGGCGTCGCCGGCGAGGCGAGTGAAGCCGTCGATGTCGGCCGGGAGTCCCAGCTGGTGGACGAGGATGATCGCCCGGGTCCGGGGGGTGATCCGGGTGGCGGCGTCGTCCAAGTCGAGGTTGTAGGTGTCGGGGTCGACCTCGGCGAACACCGGAACGGCGCCGGCGTGGTGTACCACGTTGGCAGTGGCGATGAACGACATGGACGGAACGATCACCTCGTCCCCCGGACCGATCCCGGCGGCCAGCAGCGACAGGTGAAGGGCGGTCGTGCAAGACGACACCGCCACCGCCTCCTCGCTCTCGCAGAAGTCGGCCATCGCCCGCTCGAACTCGGCCACCATCGGCCCCTGGGTGACCCAGCCCGACTCGATGACCCGACGAACCGCCTGCCACTCGGCCTCGCCCAGGTCGGGGCGGGCGACCGGTATCCGGGTCTTCATCCCCGCTCCCAGTTCCTGATGACGTCCTGGCGCAGCGCCTCACCCCAGTCGGTTCCCTGACGGCGGTGCCAGCCGAGCAGGGCGTCCAGGCCGGTGGTCAGGTCGGTGGTCGGTTTCCAGCCCAGCCGATCGGCCGCCCGGGACGAATCGGCGATCAGTCGCATGACGTCGCCGGGGCGGGGCTGGTCATGGGCGATGCCCAGCTCGGTACGGCCGGTCACCGCCAGCACCAGCCGGGCGAGATCGTCGATCCGGGTCTCGTTGCCGCTGCCCAGATTGATGGTCTCTCCCACCGCCGCCTCGGACTCGGCGGCCAGGGCGATGCCCCGGGCAGTGTCCTCGACGAAGGTGAAGTCGCGGGTCTGGGAGCCGTCCCCGAACACCACCGGTGGCAGCCCGTTCATGGCCCGCACCAGGAAGCGAGGGATCACCTCCCCGCTGTCGCCTTCGTGATGGGACCGGGGTCCGTAGCTGTTGAAGGGTCGCACCACCACCGTGGCCAGACCGTACGTGCGGTGGTAGGCGCGGGCATACGCCTCTCCGGCCAGCTTGGAGCCCCCATAGACGGTGTGGGGCCAGGTGGGGTGATCTTCGTCCATGGGGGATCGCACTGCCGTCCCGTACACCTCGCTCGAGCTGACGTAGACGAACCGTCCCACCCCGGCCGCCCGCGCCGCCTCCAGCAGGTAGAGGGTGCCGCTGGCGTTGACCTCGTGATTGGCCACCGGACTGTGCAGCGAGTGCCGCACCCCCTTGCAGGCCAGATGGAACACGGTCTCGACCCCGTCCATCACCGACTCGACCAGGTCCCGATCGAGGATCGATCCCACCTTCAGGGTGACGTTGGCAACGCCCTCGACGTTCTCGGCGGTTCCGCTGCTGAGGTCGTCGAGTACCGTCACCGGAGCCCGCTCGGCCAGCTGGCGGGTGAGGGCGGAGCCGATGAACCCGGCTCCTCCGACCACGAGGTGGACGCTCATGCGCCCTCCAAGATGGCCGACAGGGCCGACGCCACGTGCTCCTGCTGGGCGGCGGTGAGCTCCGGGAACATGGGGAGTGACAGGCAGGTGGCGGCGTAGGCCTCGGCGTGGGGGAAGTCACCCGGTGCGTACCCGAGCGACGCGTAGGCGGGCTGGAGGTGGATCGGGGTGGGATAGTGAAGGCCGGTGCCGATACCGGCCGCATGCAGCCGTTCTCCCACCCGCTGCCGCTCGGCGACCCGGATCGGGTACAGGTGCCAGGAGGGTTGCGCCCCCGGGGTGGGAGCGGGCAGGGTGACTCCCGGCATCGCCTGGAGGAGGCGCTGGTAGCGGTCGGCGGCTTCCCGTCGAGCCTGGTTCCAGCCGTCGAGATGGGGCAGCTTCACGGCCAGCACCGCCGCCTGTACACCCTCCATCCGGTAGTTGAAGCCGATCTCGACGTGATGGTGTCGCCCGTCCTGGGCGTGATCGCGGAGACGACGGACACGCTCGGCCAGCTCGGCATCGTCGGTGACCACCGCTCCTCCTTCGCCGGTCGCGCCGAGGTTCTTGCCCGGATAGAACGAGAAGCAGGTGATGGTTGCCAGCGACCCCACCGGCCGCCCGTGCAGGGTGGCGCCGTGGGCCTGGGCCGCGTCCTCGATCAGCGGCAGGTCGTGGCGCTCGGCCAGCTCGGCGAACGCCGCCAGATCGGCCGGGTTGCCGTACAGGTCGACCGGCAGGATGGCTCGGGTGCGCTCGGTGACGGCGGCCGCCGCCCGCTCCGGGTCGAGGTTGCCGGTGGCGGGGTCGACGTCGGCGAACACCGGACGGGCCCCGCAGTAGGAGATGGCCCAGCTGGTGGAGATCCAGGTGTGGGGGGTGGTGACCACCTCGTCTCCCGGGCCGACCCCCGCCGCCAGCAGGGCGAGGTGCAAGGCCGAGGTACCGGAGTTGAGGCCCACGCAGTGGGCGGAACCCGCATATCGAGCGAAAGCCCCTTCGAAGCGCTCCACCGCCGGGCCGAGGATGAAGGCCGCGTCGTCGAGCACCTGGCCGATGGCGTCGTCGATCTCGGAGCGGATGGCGGCATGGTGGGCGGCCAGGTCGAGGAAGGGGACCTTCATCACCGCCCGCTCTCGTCGAGCATCCGCAGTACCCGGGCCGGGTTGCCCACCACCACCGCCCGATCCGGCACGTCGTGGGTGACCACCGCCCCCGCTCCCACCAGGGCTCCCTCCCCGATGGTGATCCCGGCGAGGATCACCGCCCCCGACCCGATGCTGGCTCGCCGCCGGACCCGGGTCGGCACCACCTCCCAATCCTGTTCCCCCTGCAGCCGGCCCTCCGAGGTAGTGGCCCGAGGAGAGAGGTCGTTGGTGAAACAGACGTGGTGCCCGATGAAGACCTCGTCTTCGATCGTGACCCCCTCACAGATGAACGTATGGGTCGACACC
>JBFGJL010000068.1:0-6897 GCA_041577235.1 Acidimicrobiia bacterium
GTCGGAGCTGGCCCGGGCGGGGAGGACTCCCGGGGCAACAGCCGGCGGCGGGCACGACTCGAGCGTCGGCACGGTCGTTCCCGGGGCGGGGAGGGTGGTGGTGAGCACCACCGGCGAGGGCGGCGGCAGCGCCGGGGGTGGGGCGCAGGCCGGCGCCCTCACAAGAGCGACCACCAGCACGGCCGAAGCAGAGGCGCGCATCGGCGCAGGGTACCGCTCCGACCGATCGGTCTGATCCTCCGTCCCGCCGGGCTGCCCGGTGGTAGCTTGCCGCCCCGGAGGTGCGATGAAGGCGAGGGCCGAGCGGCGCTTGGGCGAGGTGGCGGAGCAGCTCCACGAGCTGAACCGGTGGATGTATCACCACCCGGAGTTGGCGTTCCAGGAACGCGAAGCGTCGGCCCGGCTGGTCGACTTCCTGCGCACCCAGGGCTTCGAGGTCGAGTACCCGGCCTACGGGTTGGAGACCGCCTTCGCCGCCCGAGTCGGTTCGGCTGGCCCGGAGGTGATCATCTGCGCCGAGTACGACGCCCTCCCCGAGGTGGGACACGCCTGCGGCCACAACCTGATCGCCGCCGCCGCCCTGGGAGCTGGGGCGGCGCTGGCTCCGCTGGCCGACGAGTTGGGATGCCGGATCACCGTGCTCGGCACCCCGGCCGAGGAGGCAATGGGGGGCAAGGTGGATCTGCTCGAGGCGGGAGCCTTCGCCCAGGCGGCGGCCGCCATGATGGTCCACCCCACCCCGATCGACATCCTCGACCCTCCTTCGCTGGCGGTGAGCCACCTCGACATCGAGTTCCACGGCCGCGAGTCCCACGCCGCCTACGCCCCCCAGCTGGGGATCAACGCCCTCGATGCCGCCGTCCAGGCCTACGTGGGAGTCTCGACGCTCCGGCAGGCGCTCTACCCCACCGACAAGGTGCACGGCACGATCACCTACGGAGGGGGTGCCCCCAACGTCATCCCCGCTCGCACCAGCATGTCCTGGTACGTGCGGGCGGCCGACCGGCCCCGCCTCGCCCGGCTCTCCGAGCAGGTGCTGGCGTGCTTCGAGGCCGCCGCCACCGCCACCGGCTGCCGGTTGGAGGTGCGGGAGATGGGCCACGCCTACGACGAGCTCGTGCACGACCCGGTCTTGGCCGGGTTGTATGCCAGCAACTCGGAAGAGCTGGGCCGCCCCCTCCATCCCGGGTCGGTGCTCGGCCCGGGCGAGACCGGCTCCACCGACATGGGCAACGTCAGCCAGGTGGTTCCCAGTATCCACCCCGAGCTGGACATCGGCTCGCTGCCGGCCGTCAACCACCAGCGGGAATTCGCCGCCCACACGATCACCCCCGCCGCCGAGCGCATGATCCGCGATGGCGCTCTCGGTATGGCGTGGACGGTGATCGACCTCGCTCGCCAGGACCGCTGGGCAGAGCTGGGCAGCCGCCTGCCAGGGCGGAAGTGAGCGGCCGGCTCGAAGCTCTCCGCCGGCTGGTAGGGCAGGAGATCGGCGTGTCGGATTGGATGACGGTCGACCAAGCCCGGATCGACCTCTTCTCCCGCGCCACCGATGCCCACCAGTGGATCCACGACGACCAGGAGCGGGCGGCGACCGGCCCGTTCGGGACCACCATCGCCCACGGGTACCTCACCCTCTCCTTGCTGCCGGCGCTGACCCGATCGATCGAGCTGCCGGTGGACCGGCCCCGGCTGACCGTCAACTACGGCTTGGATCGGGTGCGGTTCCCCGCCCCCCTCCCGGCCGGTGGTCGGATCCGAGGGCGGGTGCGCTTGGAAGAGGTCGTCCCAGTGGCCGGGGGGATTCAGATCGTGCGGGAGGTCGAGGTGGAGCTGGAGGGCGGGGCGAAGCCGGTGATGGTGGCCCGCACCGTGACCCGTCTGCTGGACTGACCGGCCCTCACGACAGGCTGCGGCCACCGCCGAGCACGACCACCTGCCCGGTCAGGTAGGAGGAAGCCGGCGAGCAGAGAAACGCCACCAGCTCGGCCACCTCGGCCGGTTCCCCCATTCGTCCCATCGGGATGGCGGCCACCATCTTGGCCCGCACCTCGTCCGGGATGGCCAGGCTCATCTCGGTACCGATCAGGCCCGGGGCGATGGCGTTGACCCGGACGCGGGGAGCGAGTTGCAGGGCCAGCGCCCGGGTGAGGCCCACCAGCCCACCCTTCGACATCGAGTAGTTGTACTGCCCGAAGTTCCCCAGGTAGCTGCGGGAAGCCATGTTGACCACGGCCGAACCCTCCCCCAGCCGCGGCAGCAGCGACCGGGAAAGGAGGTAGGCGGCGCCCAGGTTCACCTCCAGCACGCGGGCGAACGCATCGTCGTCGAGATTGACCAGGCGGGCGTCGGCGGTGATGCCGGCGTTGTTGACCAGAACCTGAAGCTCCCCGCCCCCACCGCCGACCGCCTCCTCCACCGCCGCCCGTCCCGGCCCAGTGGTCAGGTCGGCCTGGACCGCCGTCACCTCGAACCCGGTCTCCTCCAATCCGGAGGCGGTCTCGCCGAGATCGGGTGACACGTCCACCAGCACCAGGCGGTGGCCGGAGGCGGCCAGTCGCGCCGCCACCGCTCGACCGATCCCACGGGCCGCTCCGGTCACCACCGCCACCGTCATCAGGGCAGCGCCTTGCCGAGGTGGGAGCCCCCCAACCGAACCAACTCGCCGGTGGGGCCGTCCCGCTCGAGGAGCCGGACGGCCCAGCGTGCCACCGCCTCCGGCTCCGAACCGGTTTCCACCGCCAGCACGTTGACCGGGATACCGGCCTGTATCCCCTCGATGGCGGCGGTGCGAGCACCACTCAGCAACCCACACGCCACCATCGCCGAACCCGGGCCGCGCCGCCCCAGCAGGTCGTCGTGGTGGACCACGTACACCACCGGCCCCGCCCCGCCGGCGGCGGCTCTGGTGAGCTGGAAGGCCTCCCCCAGTTCACCTCGCACGGCGTCCCAATCGTCCCCGATGGGGTCGACCGGCGCGAAGACCAGGCCTCGCTCGGGTGCGGCCATCTCCACCCCGGCGTTGACCAAGGCGGTCAGCAGGGGCTCGGGGACACGGAGATGGGCCTCCACGCCGGCCACCCTACCGGGGTCGCGGCGTGGTCATTCCGCGTCGGCCAGCACGGCGGCGATCTCCTCCTCACTGGCTCCCAGCTCGCTCAGCACCGCCGCCGTGTGCGCCCCCAGGGCGGGGGCAGCCGCGGCGGCCTGGGCCGGCCGACCGTCGAACCGCAGGGGCGAGCCGATCCCATGCTGGAGGCCGGCGGTGGGATGGTGGTAGTCGTACACCATCTCGTTGTGGCGCACCTGGGGGTCGTCCACCACCTCGGGGAGGGTGAGGAGGCGGCCTACCGGCAGCCCGGCCCCTCCCAGCCGCCGCACCCAGGTCTCGGTCGGGGCGGTCCGGAACCGATCCTCCAGGATCTCGGCCAGTTCCTGGCGGCCGGCCAGCCGGACGTCGTTGTCCCCGAAACGGTCGACCAGTTCGGCAAGCTCCAGCTCCTCACACAGCAGCCGGAAATGGCGATCGGAGACGATGGCCAGGGCGAGGTGGCCGTCGCCGGTTTCGAACACCTGGTTGGGAGCGAGGAAGGGGGAGGCGGTGCCGGTCCTTTCGGGCTGGCCCCCCTGGGCGAAGCTCAACGCGAACCAGCCCGACTGCACCGCCAGCAGCCCGTCCCGCAGGGCGACCTCCACCCTCCGTCCCCGTCCGGTGGCCGACCGCTCCACCAGCGCGGCGGTGATGGCCAGGGCGACGTCGGTGGCGGCGACGTAGTCGCCGATGGTGGTGGCGGTCTTCATGGGTGGGTCGGAAGGGCCCCCGGTGAGCGAGATCATGTCCGACTCCGCCTGGAACACGACGTCGATGCCGGCCCGGTCGGCGTCGGGACCGTCGCTCCCGAAGGCCGAGACCACGGCGTAGATCACCCCGGGGTTTGTGCGCCGCACCTGCTCCTCCCCGAACCCCATCCGCTCCATCGCCCCCTGTCGCAGGTTGTGCAGCACCACGTCCGCTCGGTCGACCAGGACGGACAGCCAGCGGCGGCCGGCGGTGCTCTTGGGATCGAGACACAGCGAGCGTTTGCCGCGGTTGACCGCGAGGAAGAACGCCGACTCACCTCCCAGGTAGGGACCGAACCCCCGTCCGAGGTCACCGCCGGGCGGCTCGACCTTGACCACGTCGGCCCCCAAGTCGGCCAGCAGCATGCCGGCATAGGGTGCGGCGATCAGGTTGCCGAACTCCACCACCCTGGTCCCGGACAGTGGCCCCGAATCCGGCCCGTTCACGGCCGACCCGACCATCGTTGCGTCACACTCGCTCCACGATCAGCGAGATCCCCTGCCCCACCCCGATGCACATCGTGGCGAGCCCGCGCCGGGCGCCTCGCCGGTGGAGCCCGTGCACCAGGGTGGTGAGGATGCGGGCGCCCGAGCATCCCAACGGGTGCCCGAGGGCGATCGCTCCGCCGTCCGGATTGACCCGCCCCTCATCGAGACCCAGCTCGCGAATGCATGCCAACGCCTGGCTGGCGAAGGCCTCGTTCAACTCGATCAGATCGAGGTCGTCCACCCCCAGGGCGGCCCGGGCCAGAGCCTTCTCGGTGGCGGGTACCGGACCGATTCCCATCACGTCGGGATGCACGCCGGCCGCTCCGGAGGCCACGACCCGGGCCATGGGCTCCAGACCATGAGTCCGCAATCCCACCTCGGTGGCGAGCAGCACCGCCGCCGCTCCGTCGTTCATCGGCGACGAGTTCCCGGCCGTGACCGTCCCCCCCTCCCGGAACACAGGGGGCAGAGCGGCCAGCGCCTCCATCGAGGTGTCGGGTCGCGGTCCCTGGTCCTCGGTGACCGTCGTCACCACCTTCCCGCGCCGATCTTGAGGTGCCTCCAGCGGCACGATCTCCCGAGCGAACGCCCCCGCCCGCTGGGCGGCCACCGCCCGCTCGTGACTCCTCAGAGCGAAGCGGTCCTGGTCGGCCCGATCGATGCCGTACTTCTCGGCGACCACCTCGGCGGTCATCCCCAGCGTGATCGGAGGGTAGAGCTGCTCCATCCGCCGGTTGACCAACCGCCAGCCCAACACGGTGTCGGCCACCTCGGGGACGCCCACCGCAAATGGGCGGTCGCCCTTCATCTGCACGTAGGGGGCCCGGCTCATCGACTCCGAACCGCCGGCGATCATCACCTCGCCCCAGCCGGCGGCGAGGGCGTGGGCGGCCTGCACGACCGCCTGCAGCCCGGAGCCACACAGGCGGTTGACGGTGACCCCGGGCACCTCGATCGGAAGGCCGGCCAGCAGCACCGCCATGCGGGCAACGTTGCGATTGTCCTCCCCGGCCTGGTTGGCGGCCCCCCACACGAGATCGGAGACCGCCATCGGATCGAGGTCGGGGTGGCGGTCGAAGAGGCCTCGCACGGCGTGGGCGGCGAGATCGTCAGGCCGGACGTGAGCGAGGTGCCCCCCCAGCTTGCCCATCGGGGTACGACGGGCATCCACGACGAAGACTTCGGTCACAGCTACTCCTCGGCGCTGGTCCGCGTCATCCCCATGATGGTCGCGAGGACCGACCGGTGCTCAGAGGATCTGGCTTATGAACAGCTTGGTTCGTTCCTCCCGGGGGTTCTGGAAGAAGTGTTCGGGGGTGCCCACCTCCACCACCTCACCGTCGGCCATGAACAACACCCGATCGGCCACCTCACGGGCGAAGCCCATCTCATGGGTGACGCAGATCATGGTCATGCCGGTCTGGGCGAGCTCCTTCATCACATCCAGCACCTCTTTGATCATCTCCGGGTCGAGAGCGGACGTCGGCTCGTCGAACAGCATCACCTTCGGCTGCATGGCCAAGGAGCGGGCGATGGCCACCCGTTGCTGCTGCCCACCGGAGAGCTGCCCCGGATACTTGTGAGCCTGTTCGGGGATCTTCACCCGGTCCAGCATCTCCTTCGCCACCTGCTCGGCCTTGTCCTTCGGCCACTTCCGGACCTGGCGAGGAGCAAGGGTGATGTTGTCCAGCACGGTCAAGTGGGGGAACAGATTGAACTGCTGGAAGACCATCCCGGTCTCTCGCCGGACCTCCTGGATGTTCCGCACGTCGTCCGACAGTTCGATCCCGTCCACGACGATGCGGCCGCGGTCGTGCTTCTCCAGCCGGTTGATGCAGCGGATGAGGGTGGACTTGCCCGAGCCGGAGGGCCCGATCACCACCACCACCTCCTGGCGCCCCACGTTCATGTTGATGTCGGAGAGAGCCTGGAAGTCGCCGAAGTACTTGTGGACCCCCTCGATACTGATGATGGTGTCACCCTTCGCCTGGGTGGCGTCTGCAAACACCGCGGTCTCTGTCATCGCTCTCCAACTCCCAACTTGGTCTCGAGTCTGCGCGCTTCCCGTGACATCGTGTACGACCCCACCCAGAACAGGACCCCGGCGAAGGCGAGGGTGAGGAAGAAGAGTCGCCTGCCGATGAAGTCGGCCTGACTGTTGACCACCAGGCCGACCTCGAGGACGTCGAACTGTCCGACCAGGTTGACCAGCGTGGTGTCCTTGTAGAGGGAGATGAACTGGCCGACCATGGCGGGGATGGTGGCCCGCAGCGCTTGGGGAAGGACGATCATGCGGGTCGTCCTCCAGGCCGGCATCCCCAAGGCCTGGCCGGCCTCCACCTGACCGCGAGGCACCGCCTGCAGCCCGCCTCGCACGATCTCGGCGACGTAGGCCGCCGTGAACAGCGTCATGGCGGCGATGGCCCTCGTGAAGAGGGACAGCGGCGTATCGGTGTTCAGAAAGAAGCCAATGAAGAACTGCGCCATCAGCAGCAGCGAGATCAGAGGCACACCCCGGATGATCTCGATGTACGTCGTCGACATGAGCCGTAGGGCTGGAAAGCTCGA
>JBFGJL010000069.1:0-6884 GCA_041577235.1 Acidimicrobiia bacterium
AGGGTGTCGGTCTGGTGCATGGGCATGGACCAGTCCCGAGTCACGCTCTGGTGGGATCCGTACCGGTAGCTGGCCTGGTAGCCAGTGTCCTCCGACACCGCTCGCCCGTCGGGCCGGGTCTCGTGGGCCAGCACCGTCTTGGGGGTGGCCAGCCCGTATCCGTGCTTGGCCATCAGCACGTCGTAGGGGTAGGCGGAGTTGTATTTGACCCGCAGCATCAGGCGGGCCACCTTGGCGAACGGGTCCGACTGATCGTCGGGGTCGTAGTTCGGATAGGGGCGGTCGAGCGGGTTGGCGTCCACCCACACGTAGTCCCCGTCCGCCAGGCCGAGGTCCTTGGCGGCCTGGGGGTTGATGTGCACCTCCCGATCGCCCACGTGCGGCAGGCGGCGGTCGACCCGGTGCGGGTCGCCGAAGTTGCTCCCCCACAGCACCGCCCAGTCGGTCACCGCCCACGACGAATGGACCGTGTGGCGGGTCTTGGGGGTGAGGAAGTAGAACCGGTAACCCTCCTCCCAGAGCGGGTTGGTCGTGTTCTTCACCTCCGACCAGGGGAGCTTGATGTTGCGGACCGTTCGCAGGTCTGGATCCATCTCGTCGGAGGGAATGCCGTAGTCCTCGGGGCGGATCAGCGGGTTGGAGGAGACGATCACGTTGGGGAGATACGGGGTGGCCTCTGGTCCCTCCCGGTGCACCACGAAGTTCTCCCCGTACTCGATCGCCTCGGGAATGTCGACGTATGAGTTCAGCCGCCCGGTGTCGGTCCAGAACGGGCTGCCGTCGTGGATCTGCTCCCAGAACGGCACCCGGGGATAGGTGCGGAACATCATCAGGGCCGCTCCCGGCTCGCCGTAGCGGCCGTTGGCGATGTCCTCCATGCGGTAGCCGCGGGTGGTGGCGGAGGCATCGAGCAGCCGCTGCAGGTAGACCTCCGGCCTGCCCTCCAGGGCGAATCTCCAGTAGTCGGCGAAGCGTCCGTCCCCCAGGATCTCCCCCAGCCGCTCGGACACCTTGGCGTAGATGGTCACGTCGTCCTCGGTCTCGTAGAGCGGGGCGATGCCGTCCCCACCCCAGATCTGGAGGAACGGATTCGAACAGGAGGCGGTGACCTCGGGTACCTGGAACTCGACCCAGGAATTGGCCGGGAGGATGAAATCGGAGAGCTCACACGAGGCGGTCATCTCGATGTCCTGGGTCACGATCATGTCGACCTTGGGGTTGACGTCGCGGATCACCAGGTAGGCGTGCTTGGCGTTGTTGATCAGGTTGACGTTGGTGGTCCAGATCACCTTGGTGGGCGTCGGCATGTGGGTCTGACCGGTGAAGTTGCGCCGACCGAACTTGGGCGTGTCGACGATCAAGGCGCGGTCGCCGTGATCCCAATAGGCGGGCTCCTCGTCCTTGGCGTAGTTGTGGGCGACGATCTCGCTCCCGTCGGCCGCCTCATCGAGGTTGGGGGCGAACGGATCCTCGGCGACCCAGCCCTTGAACCCCGGGCCCGACCAGTCGGTGGATTGGAACAGGGCCGCCTTGTAGTTGCCCGCCCAGGTATGGCTGCCGGCGCCGGCCTGGCCGATGTTCCCCGTCAGCATGAGGGGCAGGTAGGTGGCCCGGTTGTGGAGGGTGGCGTGGAACCAATGGTTGATTCCCTCGCCGGTGTGGATGGCGACCGGCTTGATGGTGGCGATGTCGTGGGCGAGCCGGGTGATCAGCTCGACCGGGGTCCCGGTGATCTCATGGACGGTGTCGAGGTCGTAGTCGGCCAAATGGTCCCGGTAGGCCTCCCAGATGGTCAGCACCTCGACCTGGGTGCCGTCCACCAGCTGCACCGAGCCGCGGTGGTCGAGGGCGGGCTGTTGGGTCATGTTCGGTCCCACCTGGTCGCGGGTGATGGGAACCAGCTGCTGCTCGTCCTGGTCGAACACGACGAAGTCGAACCCGATCTTCTCGTACTGCTCGGGGGTCAGTTTCTGCACAGCGAACGAGGCTCCCTCCGGGCCGAGGCCGGGCTCATGGTCGGCGAACACGTCCTTGGCCCGGAGCCGCTCGAGGTTGTCGGCCCGGATCAGCATGGGCAGGTCGGTGTAGCGCTTGACGAAGTCCTCGTCGTACAGCCCTTCGTCGATCAGGATCTTGGTGATGGCCAGGAAGATGGCCGTGTCCGAGAGCCCGGGACGCACCGGCAACCAATAGTCCGACTTGGTGGCGGGGGGGCTGTACTCGGGTGAGATCGTGACCAGCTTGCCCCCCTGTTCCATGATGTTGGAGAACCAGTGGGACTCCGGCATCTTGTTCTCCACCAGGTTCTTTCCCACCTGGATGGTCAGCTTGGTGTGGGCCAGGTCGTTGAAGTCGACGTCCGAGGTCTGCACCCCGTGCACATAGGGGTGGCCGGGGGCCTGATCGCCGTGCCAGGTGTAGTTGGACCAATTGCGTCCGGCCCGTACCTCCTCCGGACCCACCCCTCGCACGTTGGCGTCGAGCAGGGCCAGTGTGTTGCTCATCCGATACATCCCGTACTTGCCGATCACCCCCAGCAGGCCCATGCCTCCCCGCAACTTCATGGTGCGGGTGCCGGCCAGGCCCAACTCGTCGATCATCTCCGGCTGGTAGCCCTCCGCCGCCAGCCGTTCGGCTCCGCCCTCACCCGAGTACGCCTCGGCCACCGCGATGAGGCCCCGGGCCAGGTAGTCGTAGGCCTCGTCCCAGCTCACCCGGGAAAAGCCGTCGGTCCCGCGGCTGGTGAAGAGATAGGCGTCCCGGTTGGCGGGGGTGAGCTCCGGAAAGCCGTCATCCGCCCACTGCTTCCAGCCGGTCCGAATCATGGGGAAGCGGAGCCGGTACGGTCCGTACACCCGCCGGTGGAACATCTGGCCCTTCTTGCAGCCGCGCGGGTGCCACTTCACCGACGCGGTGTTGCCGAGCTGGTCCGAGTACCGGCCGACGTCGTAGTTCTGTTCGATCCGCTGGATCACTCCGTTGCGGGTGAAGGCCCGCAGCCGGCAGGCGTGGGTGTCGTTGGGGGAGCAGATGAAGGTGAAGCTGGAGTCGTAGGCGTACTGGTCCCGGTACACCTGCTCCCAATCTCGGAATGGATAGCCCTCGAGCGGGTTGTCGACCCCTTCGATGGTCTGCAGGTTGCGAAGGAGAGGCAGCGACACCGCCCCCACCGCGCTGACCGTCCCCAAGATGAGGAACTCCCGCCGGGACAGCTGCCGGCTGACCATGCTCACACGCTCCCTTCTGCGGCCGGTGGCCAGCGGATGGCGGCCAGGGCGACCAGGCCCAGCACCGTGGTGAGATCGTGATGGGCCAACGTGGGTGGCAGACCCGCCACCACCAACAGGAGCAGGCCGGCGGCATGGTGGCGTGTGGTCCGGTCGCCCAGCCAGACGGTCGCTGCCAGCCCGGCCGCGGCCGCCCCGGCGACGTAGACGACCGGCGGAAGCCACAGGGACGCCCCCCAAGCCCAGAAGCTCATCAGGCTCGTGTAGCCGGGCTGGAGGGCAAAGGCCAGGGCGGCCACCGCCGCGCCGGCGGCCGCTCCAACCCATCGGGCTGCGCCGAGACGCCTCCGGGCGGCCACGATGGCCAGCACCATCACCCCGCCCAGCAGCGCCGCCTCGGCCAGGGCCCGCCAGGCCGGTCCGGCCGCCGTCCACACCAGCGCCACCTGGGCTGCCGCCACCGCCAGACCGATCGAGGCCACCCCCCAGCGGCGGCCCGTTTCGGGCCCGGCCACCGCGGCCACCACCCCGATGGCCAGCACGAGGAGGACGAAGCCGGCCCAGCCAGCCGAACCGATCCCCACCCAGCGGTCGGCCAGGACCGCCGCCAGCGCCAAGGACACGGCGAGCCGGTAGGGGCTAGCCGCGGCTAGAACCAGCACCACCGCCAAACCGACGACCAGCAGCGCCGAGCCGGCGGTGGCGGCCGCGCCCACCGCTTCGATCGTCCGTCCCCACGCCGGCGCCACGCCGATCCCGGCTGCCGCCGGTCCGGCGATCCGGTGGAACAGCAGCTCCGCCGTGCCGACGACGACGGCGGCCATCAACAGGGGTCGAGAGAGCGAGGAGGGGGAGAGGGCGGTGCCAACCAAGCGCAGTCGGGCTCGAGCCAGCGCGGCTTCCACGACCATGTTCCTCACTCGTGGGACTTATCGTTCAGCGCAGCACTAGGGGTTTCTCTCGCAAGATATAACTCCCCGGTTCCCAAACGTCAAGTAGTTTGCTAAACATTCACTGATGACATAGGAGTTATGGGAGATGCAGGCGGCGCTCGGACGGAAGGGTGACTACTCGGTGCGAGCGGTGCTGCATCTCGCTCGCCATCGCGGCGAGGGACGCCAGAAGGCCCGGGTCATCGCCGCCGCCATGGAGATCCCCGACCGTTACGCCACCCAGATCCTGGCCAACCTGGTCGGGGCCGGATTGCTGACGGCGGCGGCTGGTCCCGACGGGGGCTACGAACTGGCCCGAGATCCCGAGCAGATCAGCCTGCTGCAGGTGGTGGAGGCGGCGGAAGGGCCGATTCGCCTGGATCGCTGCGTCTTGCGGGGCGGGTCCTGTGATTGGACCACTGCCTGTCCGCTCCACGCCGCCTGGTCGCGGGCGCAGGATGCCATGATCCGAGTGCTGGCGGCGACGTCGTTCGCCGAACTCGCCCACATCGATGCGGAGATGGTCGCCGGGACCTACCAGCTGACGGGTGAGGAGCCGGCCCATCCCTTCACGGTGAGGCGGGGAGGGCGAGGCAACGACGGTCCGGATCGGTAGGACTCGGTCGTCGTCTCATCCGGCGGCGACCAGGGGAGCCACCTCCTTGCCGAGCAGCTCGATCGAGCGTAGGACCTGGTCGGGGGGCATCGACCCGACGCTGATGTGCAGCATGAAGCGCTGGATCCCCAGCACCTCCCGCCAGCGGAGGATCTTGCGGGCCACCTGCTCGGGGTCGCCCAGCACCAGCGATCCGGCCTCGCCCCGCATCGCCTCGAACTGGATCCGGGTCATCGGCGGCCATCCTCGTTCCCGCCCGATCTTGCTCATGGCCATGGCATAGGACGGGAAGAACTCTTCGGCGGCCCGGTCGGCCTCCTCGGCGACGTAGCCGTGGGCGTGAACCGCCAGCGGGACCGTGGCGGGGTCGTGACCGGCCTCGGCCAGTGAGCGGCGGTGGAGGTCGGCCAGCACTCCGAACCGGACCGGGTCGCCGCCGATGATCGCCAGCGCCACCGGCAGCCCCCGGCTCCCGGCTCGGACGATCGAGGCGGGGTTGCCCCCCACCCCGACCCAGATGGGGAGCGGCCGGTCGGGCCGCGGGTAGATCCCCTGGTCGGCGAGGGGCGGGCGGAACCGGCCCGACCAGGTGACCTTCTCGGAGTCGCGGATCCGGAGGAGGAGGTCGAGCTTCTCGGCGAAAAGCTCGTCGTAGTCCGCCAAGTCGTAGCCGAAGAGGGGGAAGGACTCGATGAACGAGCCTCTTCCCACCAGCAGCTCCGCTCGGCCCGAGGAGATGGCGTCGAGGGTGGCGTACTGCTGGAAGACCCGCACCGGGTCATCGGTCGAGAGGATCGAGACGGCCGGGGTGAGCAGGATGCGCTCGGTCCGCCCGGCGATGGCCGCCAAGACCACCGACGGCGCCGACGAGGCGAAGTCGGGCCGGTGGTGTTCCCCGACTCCATACACCTCCAGCCCCACTTCCTCTGCCAGCGAGGCCTCTTCCATCACCTGCCGCAGGCGGGAGGCGTGGCCGACGGTGCTGCCGTCGGCCGGGTTGGGCAAGGTCTCGGCGAAGGTGGTAATCCCCAGTTCCATAACGCTCCGGTGTCGTGCGGCGGCATTATGCCTGGGTTGGAGACGCGGTCGGGGCGGGGACCGGCGGCGACCGCCTCGGCAGTCATCCTGTCTGGCATTCTTTGGGTCGTTCGCCTCTGGCGATCCGGGCGGGGATCGGGCCACCGTGGAGCGAAGACCAAGGGGAGCGTCATGGGTCTTCACCACCGCACCACGTTTGGGTTTCGCGCGGCCGAATGGATCTCACGCCACGCGATGGCAGTCGTCCTGGGAGCGCTGGCGGTGACCGCCGCCCTGGCAGTTCCCATGCTGGCGCTGCCGCCGGATTCCGCCGCCTCGCAGAGTCCGGCGGGGGAGGTCATCGAAGCGCAGGACCTCGTCAACGAGCGGCTCGCCTCCGCCGTCTACGGGGCCGGATTCATCGTCGAGTCCAACGACGGGAACCTGCTCGAACGCGCTCCGTTGCTCGAGCTGTATCGGAATTCGGAGGCACTTCGCGCCGACCCCGCCCTGGCTCCGACGCTCTTCTCGTACTTCGATGCGCAGTCGGGCGCCGATGTCACCGGCCTCTACACCTTCGCCGACGAGGTGAATACCCGCCTGGCCGCCGCCGGCCTCGGAGGCTTGGAGGAGGCCACCGAGGATCAGGTGACGGCCGCCATCGCCGCCATTCTTGAGGAGACGGGACCTCTGGGCTGGGGCATGGCGGAGGCGACCGCCTTCGACCCGAACACCGGGCTGTGGACGGCGCCCGCCGTCATCTTTGGGGTCCTGGCCGACAACGAGGCGCTAGGGGGTGGGGGACAGGAGATCACGCTCGGCACTGAAGACACCACCAAGGAGGAGTTCGCTCGGGATGTGCAGACCGTGCTGCGCGGAGACGAGAGCTCGATCGGAGTGTGGGGAGTGGCGATCGACGTGAACCTCACGGTGGGCGAACAAGCTGAGGCCGCCGGTCCCTTCATCGGGTTCACCATCTTGGCGGTGCTGGTCGTCACCGGCATCGTCCTCAAGTCGTACTGGGCGGTGGCGGTGGCCGGCGGCGCCCTCGCTGCCCTCATGATCTGGCTGAAAGGGCTCTCCAACCTGATC
>JBFGJL010000070.1:0-6871 GCA_041577235.1 Acidimicrobiia bacterium
CTGCGCTTCCATCCCTCGCTGCAACTGCTCCAACTGCTGTCGGCGCTCGACATCGTCTGGGCCGGCACCGCCCTCTACCTCGGGGTGCGCTGGCTGGCCGGCACGAACTGGGCCCTGGTGGCCGGAGTGGGGCTGGGGGTGTTCTGCGTGTGGTCGATCTGGCGCTACCTCGACGAGGTCGGGCTGGGTCCGGAGGGCTCCTGGTTGGTGGACGGCAGCGCCCTGTGGCGGCTGGTCATCCCGGCCGATGTCGCCGCTGCGGTGGCGGCGCTGGCGATGCTGGGCTGGGGGGCCCGCCGGGAGCCACGGTGAGGTCCCATCCCCGCGCCACCTTCTTCCGGTCGGGGCCCGGCTGCCCGACTACCGGCTGCTGAGGTCGCGCCGAACCACCGCCCGCCGGCGGAGCTCCCGCACCACCCGGAAGCCGTGGTGTAGGTAGAGCTGAAGGGGGCCGGGGAAGGCGTCGGCCGGGCTCTCGATCCGCTGGGGCGGGTAGGCCTCGGCCACCGTCAAGCCCAGGTCGGACAGGTGGTCACATGCCCCCTCCAGCAGCACTCCCGCCACCCCCTGGCCCCGGTGCTCGGGTGCGACCACGAAGCAGACGATCGAACCGACCCGGTCGTCGTCGGCGGCGGCAGCCGCCTCCCACCTCCGGATGACCGGAAGGGAGGTCTTGGGCCCGGCCCGAACCCATCCCACCGGGACGCCCTCTTCGTAGGCCATGACGCCGCTGGCGGCGCCGGCTTCGGTCAGCGCGATGGCCGCCGCCCGGTTCTCGGAGGCCAGGGCCTCGTCCCAACCGCCTCCCTCGTACAGGTAGGCCATGCAGTAGCAGCTGGCCCAGTCCGGGTTGTCGGTGAACGCCCGGTGTTCGAAGAAGTCCAGCCAGTCCGGCAACGTGGTCGAGTCCAGGAGTCGTAGCTCCATCCCGGGCGAGGCTACCGGCCTGGTTCAGCCCACCGCGCAGCGGAGGGCCCAGTCGTAGTCCTGGAACTGGACGCGAGCCGGGACGGAGGCCTCCGGCAGCCAAGGAGCGAGGGCGGCGGCCACCCGTCCTCGTCCCGCCGGGAGCAGGGTCGGCATCCGATGGGGACGCACGAAGTCACCTCCGTACCAGAGGAAGATGCGGGACAGGAGCAGGCTGTCGCCATCACGGACCGCCCCTCCTCCTTCCAGGAAGCTCCGCATCTGGTGATGGAGCTGGAGATCGAGGCGGTCGCCGTCGTAGGGCTCGTCCCGGAGGGTGGGACAGGAAGCGGATCCGCACACCAGGGCGGCGTGCACCCTTGGGTCGCCGAACCGCCGAATCTTCCCGTGCTCGATCGCGTCCAGCGACAGTTCCTCGCCGGCCACGGTCACGTACGGACGCCGGAATGCCCCCGGAACCCGCAGAACCGAGTCCCCCCCCTCTTCCACGGCCCGGGCCGCCAGCAACAAGGCCCCGGCGTTGTAGAGGTTCAGCCAGTAGGCCAGTGCGTGCGGGCGCCGTAGCCGGTCGGGGTCCAAGCCCGACAGCCGGTCCACGTAACGCCGCAGGTCGCCGGCCAGGGCGGGGAGGGACCCGGCGTCGCCACCCCCGATTTCCTCGAGCACCGGCAAGAGCTGGCCGTGGTCGAGGCGGTCGTCCCCGGCCGGGCGGGGCGGTGTGACGGTCCAGCGGGCCGCCAGGATCGAGCCGAGCACGCGCAACGGATTGGGTCTTGCCATGTGCCGGGTTCAACCGAGGGGGGCGGCTCGCTGTTCCGGGCGAGTCAGCCGACCAGCTCGGCCCCAGCGTCGACCACCTCTTCGATCGCCCGCTCCCCGTCCCCCTCCTGCAGGTTCACGGCCCGGATGGCCGGACGCAGCAGGTGGACCTCGTAACCGTTGGTGAGACCGTCCAGGGCGGTGGCCCGCACGCAGTAGTCGGTGGCGAGCCCTACCACCACCAGTCGCTCGATCCCCGCTTCCCGGAGCAGGCGGTCGAGCTCGGTGGACATCTCGGCCCCGCTCTCCGGGTCGCGCATGGTGAAACCCGAGTACCCATCCTCACCATGCGAGCCCTTGCGGATGACCGGGCCGTCGACCACCAGGTCGGGGTGGAACTCGGCTCCCCAGGTTCCCGCTACGCAGTGGACGGGCCAGATCCCGCCGTCGGTCTGGAAATGGGGGGTGCGCTCCGGATGCCAGTCGGCCGTGTAGTAGACGGCAGCGCCGGCGGCCCGGGCCCGGGCGATCTGGTGGTTGATCTCGGTCGCCACCTCCTCGCCGCCCTGCACGTAGAGGCTCCCCTCCGGATCGGCGAAGTCGTTCTGGACGTCGACCACCACCAGTGCGGTCCGGCTGTCGTAGGCAACGTCTTCCATGATCTCAGGATATCCAGATTCCACGGTCCCGCCTGAGCGGACCGTCTCCGCCCAGGCGGTGAGCAGCCGGCCGGCCCGCTCCCGCAGGCCGTCCTCGACGGCGGCGACGGCCGCCACCAGCCCCGCCCCGTCGATTCCACTGCTCGCCAGGTTCGAGTCTCCGTAGCGAGCGATCCACTCCTGCACCATGGCGGCATCGGCCTCGGGATGGAACTGGAGGGCAAGAGCGGAGCCCACCCGGAACGCTTGCGGGTAGGAGGAGCTGGCCAACAGCTCCGCCCCGGGCGGCAGCCGGAAGGTGTCCTCGTGCCAGACGAGCATCGGCCCGTCGATCTGGCCAGTCACGGGGTCGGATCGCCCTGCCTCGGTCAACTCCAGCTCGATCACCCCCGCCTCCACCGTCGGTGCCAGGAACGCCTCCCCGCCGAGGGCGTCGGCCAGCAGCTGGGAACCGAGGCAGATACCCAGCACCGGGATCCGGCGGTGGACGGCGGCGGCCAGGAACTCCTTCTCGGCCTTCAAGAAGGGAAAGCGCCCCTCGTCGTAGGCTCCCATCTCCCCGCCGAGCGACACCACCGCCGACCAGCCGGCCAAAGCGGGCAGGGACTGGCCGTGGTCGAGAGCGACGAGCCGGTAGCGCAGGCCGGCCCGATCGAGAGCCTCGGCCAGCCAGCCCGGCTCGACCCCGTCGCTGTGATGGAGGATGAGGACCGGATCCACGTGAGCGATCATAGGGAACACCGCCGCGTCGGCTGCGGCCCGGGACCGCCTCCGCCGCCTCCGCCGCAGTCAGGTGGCGGTGGGGTGGTGGGGCTGGTAGAGCAACACCTCGACCCCGCCGGGGAGCACCATCGTGACCTGCTTCCCGAATCCGGCCTCGCTGGGCCGACCGGCGAACTCCACGCCCTGGTCGCGCAGTTCGGCCATGGTGGCGTCCAGGTCGTCGCACATGAGGCTCAGCTCGTGGCGGGTGGACCGTTCGGCGGGGTGGATGCCCAGCTCGGCCGGCGGGAGGGCGAAGATCAGCCAGCCCTCCCCGGCGTCGACGTGCCGCCACCCGAAGGCATCGACCAGCAGGCTCCGGAGTGCATCCGCCTCCGGGCTGTACAGCAGCACGTGCGCTCCGGTGATCGCCATGACCCGCTCCTCTCGGCTCTGGGCGCCCTCCCGCCGCGATGATGCCAGTTGTGATCAGGCGGTGGGTGTCGCGACTCGGTACCGGGACCGACCGGCGCTCCCCGCTACCATCGCAGCCCGTGTTGGCACTGCGTCACCTGGGGTCGGGGAAGGTCCGCGAGATCTACGAGATCGACGACGACCGCCTCCTGTTCGTCGCCACGGACCGCATCTCGGCCTACGACGTGGTGCTGCCCGACCCCATTCCCGACAAAGGCCGGGTCCTCACCGGACTCTCCCGCCATTGGTTCCGCTGGCTGGAGGTCCCCCACCATTTCCTGGGCATGGACCTCTCGGCGCTGGAGGGGGCGGACGATCCCTCCCTGGCCGGGCGGGCGATGATCGTTCGCCGGGCCGAGGTGGTGCCGGTGGAGTGTGTGGTGCGCGGCTACCTGTATGGCTCGGCCTGGCGGGAATACCGGGCCGGAGGTGGGCCCGCCACCGAGCACCTCCCGGCGGGCCTGCAGCTGGCCGACCGGCTCCCGGAGCCGATCTTCACCCCTGCCACCAAGGAGATGGATGGCCACGACCAGAACATCACCGAAGCCGAAACCCGGCGCCTGATCGGTGCCGAGCTCTACGAGGAGTTGCGCCGGCGCTCGATCGACATCTACCGGCGGGCCGAGAGCTACGCCGCCGAACGGGGCGTCATCCTGGCCGACACCAAGTTCGAGTTTGGTTGGGTCGGCGGCGAGCTGCTGTTGGTGGACGAGGTGTTGACTCCCGACTCGTCCCGCTACTGGCCGGCCGACCGATGGTCGCCGGGGGAGGAGGTCCCCTCCTACGACAAGCAGTTCGTGCGCGACTGGCTGGACCAGTCCGGCTGGGATCACGACCCTCCCGCCCCAAGGCTGCCGGACGAGGTGATCGCCGGCACCCGCGCCCGCTACGTCGAGGCATTCGAACGTCTGACCGAGTCGTCCTTCGACGCCTACCTGGAGGAGAGCGGAGCGTGAAGGTGACGGTCCACGTCACCCGCCGCTCCGACATCGCCGACCCGCAAGGAGGGGCGGTCGCCGCCGCCCTCCGTGACCTGGGCTTCGCCGAGGTGGCGGCGGTACGGGTCAACCGACGGATCGACCTGGAGGTGCACGGTACCGACCCCGAGGTGCTCGAGCAGCGGGTGACCGAGATGTGCGAGCGGCTCCTGGCCAACCCGGTCATGGAGGACTACCAGGTGGTCGTGACGGGATGAGGGTGGCGGTCCCGGTCTTCCCGGGCACCAACTGCGAGCACGACACCGTTCACGCCCTGCGCGGGGTGGGAGCGGAGGCGGAGCTGGTGTGGCATCGAGAGACGGACCTGTCGGGGTGTGAGGGGGTGGTGCTGCCGGGCGGGTTCGCCCATGGCGACTACCTCCGGCCCGGAGCGATCGCTCGATTCTCCCCGGTGATGGCCGAGGTGAAGCGTCTCGCCGCCGAGGGAAAGCCGGTGCTGGGAATCTGCAACGGATTTCAGATCCTGTGCGAAGCCGGCCTCCTCCCCGGCGTCCTGCTCCAGAACCGGGACCTGCGCTTCATCTGCCGGCCGGTCCGGCTGGTGGTGGTCTCCACCTCCTCGATGATCACCCGGGCATTGCAGCCGGGGACGGTGTTGACCCTGCCGCTGAACAGCTACGAGGGGAACTACACGGCCGAGGTGGAGGAGTTCGCCCGGATGGAAGCGGCCGGGCAGGTGGTGCTGCGCTACTGCGATGAACGGGGGCGACCCACCCGGGCATCCAACCCGAATGGCTCGCAGGGCAACGCTGCCGCCGTCGCCAACTCGTCCGGCAACGTGGCCGGCGTGATGCCCCACCCGGAGCGAGCCAGCGAACGGGTTCTCGGCTCCGCCGACGGGCGCCGTCTCCTCGAGTCGTTCGTCGCCAGCCGCGCCCGTGTCTGACGCTCCCCTCCACCGGCAGTTGGGCATGACCGACGAGGAGTACGGCTCGGTCTGCACCATCCTGGGCCGGGAGCCCCGCCCGCCCGAGCTCGCCATGTACTCGGTGATGTGGTCGGAGCACTGCTCGTACAAGTCGTCCCGCCACCACCTGCGCCGGCTGCCCACCGAAGCTCCCTGGGTGGTGGTGGGTCCGGGCGAGAACGCCGGGGTGGTCGACCTGGGCGACGGGTGGCTGGCGGCGCTGCGTATCGAGAGCCACAACCACCCCTCCTTCGTGGAGCCCTACCAAGGCGCCGCCACCGGGGTGGGAGGGATCATCCGGGACGTGTTCACCATGGGAGCCAGGCCGGTGGCGTTGTGGGACCAGATCCGATTCGGGTCGCTCGACGACCCGCTCGCCCGCTACCTGTTCGCCGGGGTGGTGGGGGGTATCGGCGGCTACGGGAACGCTGTGGGGGTGCCCACCGTCGGGGGGGAGGTCGACTTCGATGCCACCTACGCGGGCAATCCCTTGGTGAACGTCATGTGTCTGGGGCTCCTCCGGCGAGATCAGCTGTTGCTGGGGACGGCCGGGGAACCGGGATCGGTGGCGGTGCTGTTGGGGAACGCCACCGGTCGGGATGGGAGCGGCGGTGCCTCGGTGCTCGCCTCGGCCTCCTTCGCCGAAACCAGCGGCAGCAAGCGACCGGCCGTCCAGGTGGGGGACCCCTTCGAGGAGAAGAAGCTGATCGAGGCCTGCCTCGAGCTGTTCAGCCGGGGCTGGGTGACGGGGGTGCAGGATCTGGGAGCAGCCGGACTCTCGTGCGCCACCGCCGAGCCGGCCGGGCGGGCAGGAACCGGAATCGACGTCGACCTCGACCGGGTCCACGTGCGGGAGCCGGGGCTGACTGCCCCCGAGCTGCTGATGTCCGAATCCCAGGAACGGATGATGGCGTTCGTGCCCCCCGGCCGGGTGGAGGAGGTGCTGGCGGCGGCGGCCCGCTGGGAGATCGAGGCGTCGGTGGTGGGAACCGTCACGGCAGGAGAGACATTGCGGGTCTTCCACCAGGGCGAGCTGGTGGCCGAGGTCCCCGCCGCCTCCCTGACCGAGGATGCACCCGTCTATCAACGGCCGCTGGGAGAGCCTTGGTGGCTGGAGGACCTGTGGTCGAACACGATCTCCTTCGTCCAGCCCCCGGAGATGGGTTCCGTCCTGCTGGGCATGCTGGACGACCCCTCGCTGGCCGACCCCTCCTGGGTCTATCGCCAGTACGACCACATGCTGTTCTTGAACACGGTGGTCGGGCCCGGCGGGGACGCCAGCCTGATCCGCATCCGTGGAACCGAGAAGGGCCTGGCGGTGTCCACCGACGGTAACGGCCGCATCTGCCACCTCGATCCCCGACGGGGCGCGGCCCGCCTGGTCTACGAAGCCGCCCTCAACGTCGCTCTCTCCGGGGCCACACCGCTGGCGGTGGTGGACAACC
>JBFGJL010000071.1:0-6846 GCA_041577235.1 Acidimicrobiia bacterium
ACTCGGTCCAACTCGATTTCTACGTGATGAAGCCGTGGGACCCGCCCGAGGAGAAGCTCTATCCGCTGCTCGACGACCTCCTCGAGGACTGGATGGCCGGCTACCGGCCGCCGTTTCGAGGAACCCGGCTGGTGGGGGACCGATGGTCGGCCGAGTCGCACCGGCTGCGCGACTTCCTGGCGCGCAACCAGGTTCCCTTCCAATGGCTGGACGTGGAGCGCTCCGAAGAGGCCCAACAGGTGCTGGCGGAAGCTCCGGCCGGGTCGGTGCTGCCGCTGGTGGTGCTCCCCGGTGGTGAGATCATGGCCGGCCCGTCCAACGTTGACGTCGCCGAAGCCATTGGCCTCCACACCACCCCCGACGCCGAGTTCTTCGACCTGATCGTGGTCGGGGGCGGGCCCGGCGGCCTGGCGGCGGCCGTGTACGGTGCCTCGGAAGGTTTGTCGACCGCCCTCATCGAACGGGAAGCGCCAGGAGGGCAGGCGGGTCTCAGCTCCAAGATCGAGAACTATCTCGGCTTCCCCCAAGGGATCTCCGGCGCCGACCTGGCGCGCCGGGCCTACTCCCAGGCTCGCCGGTTCGGCGCCGAGGTCATCTCGCCCCGGGAGGCGGTGACGCTCGAGCGGAAGGATCCCTACCGCATCGTCAGTCTGTCCGACGGAACCAAACTCAGCTGCCGCTCGATGATCCTGGCCGGAGGTGTGGCCTACCGCCGCCACGCCGCCGAGGGAGTCGAAGCTCTCACCGGGGCCGGGGTGTACTACGGGGCCGCCGCCGTCGAGGCGTTGGCGCTGGAGGGAGAAGACGTGTTCGTGGTGGGTGGCGCCAACTCGGCCGGCCAGGCCGCCCTTCACTTCGCTCGGTTCGTGCGCAAGGTCACCCTGTTGGTCCGAGGTGATTCCCTGGGGCGGCGGATGTCCGCCTATCTGGTCGATCGCATCGAAGGAGCCACCAACGTCGAGGCCCGGGTGGGGGTGGAGGTGGTGGCGGTCTCTGGAGAGGGCCACTTGGAGACGGTCACGATCAGAAATCGGGAGAGCGGAGCGCTCGAAGAGCTTCCGGCTCGCGCCCTCTTCTTCTTCATCGGCGCCAAGCCCTACACCGTCTGGCTGGAAGGAACGCTGGTACTCGACCGCCACGGCTTCGTGGTGGTGGGATCGGATCTCCAGCAGGACGGCTCGTGGCAGCTGGATCGGGATCCCTACCTGTTCGAGGCCAGCATCCCCGGAGTGTTCGCGGTCGGCGACATCCGCTCCGGGTCGGTCAAGCGGGTGGCGTCGGCGGTGGGAGAGGGTTCGATCGCGGTCCGTTTCGTCCACCAGTACCTGGAGGGGTGACGAACGCCGCAGACCGGCCTTCCAGTAGCGTGGCCCGATGGCCCGTCCTCTCCAGATCGGAATTCAGCTGCCCGAGGCGGAACGGTTCGTCCCCTGGCCCGAGTACCAGAGGATCGCCACCACTGCCGAGGAGGTCGGCTTCGATTCCCTGTGGGTGGGAGACCATCTGCTCTACCGCCACCCCGGCCGACCCCCGGTGGGTCCTTGGGAGGCGTGGACGGCACTGGCGGCGCTGGCGGCGGTGACGAGCCGGGTCCAGTTGGGACCGCTGGTGGCGGCGACCTCGTTCCACAATCCGGCCATGCTCGCCAAGAAGGCCGCCACCATCGACGCCATCAGCGGCGGCCGTCTCGTGGTGGGGCTGGGAGCGGGCTGGAACGAGGTGGAGTACCGGGCGTTTGGCTATCCCTTCGACCACCGGGCGAGCCGGTTCGAGGAGGCCTTCACCATCATCCGCAACCTGCTGTCCAAGGGAGCGATCGATTTCGCCGGACGCTTCTACACGGTTCGCGACTGCGTCCTGGACCCTCCCCCCTTCAACCCGGGTGGTCCGCCGCTGATGATCGGCTCGCTCGGCCCGCGAGTGCTGGCCACCACCGCCCCCCATGTCGACATGTGGAACGCCTGGTATGCCTGGTTCGGCAACCAGCCCGACCAGCTGGCACCTCTGCTGGAGCGGGTTCGGGGGCTGATCGCCGATGCGGGCCGCGACCCGTCCACCGTCGAGTACACGGTGGCGGTGCTGGTGGAACTACCGGATGGAAGCGGCCGGCGGTACGGACGTGACGAGGTCGAAGCGGTGGAGCCGTTGGCGGGGTCTCTCACGGCCATCGCCGCCGGACTGGCCGCCTACGCCGACCTGGGCGTCGGCCATCTCCAGCTGGTGCTCGACCCCATCACCGTCGAGAGCGTCGAGACGATGGGGAAGGTCGTGGGTCTGCTGGACGCCTGATCACCTCCCACCGCTTGATAGCGTGATCCCCTACCCGACCGAGGAGGAGCATGGCCAGCGAGCACATCAGACAGTCGATGGAGAAGGCGATCGGCTACCTGGCCGATCACCCCGATCAGGCCGCTTACACCGATTCGGAGGCCACGGCGGTGGTGGAGGGACTGGCTACCCGGGTGCAAGGACCGGGAGGCGCCAGGCTGACCTCGGACATGCCGGCCGGGGTGGGCGGCTCCGACACCGCCCCTTCCCCCGGATGGCTGTTGCGGGCGGCCATCGCCAGTTGTGACGCCACCGTCATCGCCATGCGGGCGGCCCAGGAGGGCATCGAGCTGTCCCGACTGGAGGTCACCGTGGACAGCGAGTCGGACGATCGAGGTCTGTTGGGCATGGACGACTCGATTCCGGCCGGGCCGCTCTCGACCCGCATCCGGGTGCAGATCGCGGCGGAGGGCGTCGACCCGGAGAAGCTGCGCGAGCTCGTGCACTGGGCCGATCGCCATTCTCCGGTCTCCGACGCTGTCCAGCGGGCCGTGCCAACCGAGCTGGAGATCGAGATCGGCTGACCCGGCCGACCGAGGTCAGGCCAGGATCTGTTTCCCGCACAACGAAGCCATCAGCTCCACCGCCAGCTGGGCGGTCTGGTTGCGGGTGTCGAGCGCCGGGTTGACCTCCACCACCTCGGCGGAGGTGACGACGTCGGCATCGTGGAGCAGCTCCATCAGGAGGTGGGCCTCCCGATAGGTCATACCGCCCGGCACCGGAGTGCCGGTGCCGGGAGCGTGGCGGGGGTCGACCGCATCCATGTCGAACGACAGGTGCACTCGATCCACCCCGTCGGTCGTGACCACCGCCACCGTCTCCTCGACGATGCGGGGGATGCCCATCTGATCGACGTCCCGCATTGTGAAGTACCGCACCCGGGAGCGCCGAAGACGTTCGGCCTCCCCCCGATCGACGTCGCGCAGCGCGATGAGGACGGTGTGGGTCTCCAGCGCCTTTGGATTGACTCCGGTGGCGGCGACGAGCCGCTGGTCGCCTTGTCCGAGGATGGCGGCCACCGGCATACCGTGGATGTTGCCGCTCGGCGAGGTCTCGGGGGTGTTGAAGTCGGGGTGGGCATCCACCCAGATCAGCGCCTGCCGGGGCTGCACCCGCGCCAGGCCGCCCATCGTGCCGATCGCGACCGAATGATCACCACCCAGCACCATCGGAAAGTGCCCGGCTCGAGCCGAACGTTCCACCTGGTCGGCCAGCGCCTCGGCGTCGTGGACGACCTCCTCGGCATAGCGGGCTCTCCGGTCTCCCGGCTCGGAAGTGGCCATCGAACAGCAGTGGATGTCACCCTGGTCGGCGACCTCGTACCCCAGTCCCCGCAGGCGCTCCACCAGTCCCGCCACCCGAATGGCGCTCGGACCCATGTCCACCCCGCGCTTCTCCTGACCGAGGTCCTGGGGAGCGCCGATGACGTCGATGGTGGGCCGGGAGCTCAGCACGAGGGGATGCTACTTCCGGTGACCGGCTGGAACGCTCCGGCGAGGGTTGGTGCACCTCACAACCGGCCGGCTTGGACGATCCGCTGCAGAAACTGCCGAGTGCGAGCCTGGCGCGGCGCCGAGAAGATCCGGGCCGGCTCACCCTGCTCGAGGATGATCCCCTCGTCGAGGAAGCACACCCGATCCGCCACGTCGCGGGCAAACCCCATCTCGTGAGTGGCGATGACCATCGTCATCCCCATCTCCTTGAGGCCCCGAATGACATCCAAGACCTCGGCGATCAGCTCCGGATCGAGGGCCGAGGTGACCTCATCCAGCAGCATCAGCTCGGGATCACCGGCCAGTGCCCTGATGATGGCCACACGCTGCTGCTGTCCGCCCGACAGCCGATCGGGATACTCGTCGACCTTGTCACTCAGCCCGAACCGGTGGAGGAGTTCGCGAGCGCGCTGTTCGGCCTGGCGGCGCTCCATCCTCAGTGCCTTGCGAGGACCGAGCGTGATGTTGTCGAGCACGCTCAGGTGGGGGAAGAGGTTGAACGACTGGAAGACGATCCCCATCCGCTGCCGCACCTGGTTGGGGTTCACCTCGGGAACGGTGATGTCATCCCCGTCGAGCAGGATCTGCCCGCGGTCGATGGGCACCAGCAGGTCCACACATTTCAGCAGGGTGGATTTGCCCGATCCGGAGGCACCGATCAGGCATACCACCTCGTGGGTTGCGACGGTCAGGTCGATGCCAGCCAGCACGGCCCGACCATCGAATGACTTGCCGACGTCCACCAACTCCAGCTTGGGGCCCATCAGATGCTCATCGCCTGTTTGCGGCGCCGATCCCGTTCGCTGTACCAGTCGGTGAAGCGAGCCACGGGCACGCTGGCCAGGAGGAACAGGAGGGTGGCGGCGATGTAACCCGTGTAATTGAAGGTGCGGGCGTTGTAGATCTGCGCCTCCCTCACTCCCTCCCGCACCCCCAGAACGAAGACGAGAGCGACGTCCTTCTGGAGGCTGACGAAGCCGTTGAGC
This sequence comes from Acidimicrobiia bacterium, assembly GCA_041577235.1. Taxonomy (GTDB): domain Bacteria; phylum Actinomycetota; class Acidimicrobiia; order Spongiisociales; family DATADW01; genus JBFGJL01. The sequence goes on from JBFGJL010000071.1 coordinate 4,808, forward strand.
AGCGCCGGAACCACGTTGCGAATCGCCTGCGGGACCAGCACGTGCCTCAGCGCCTGCACCTGGGTGAGGCCCAACGAGCGGGCCGACATCCGCTGGCTCTCGTGGACCGATTCCAACCCGGCTCGGTACACCTCGGCCGTATAGGCCACGTAGCTGATGACCAGGGCGGTGATGCCCCAGAAGAGGGCGCTGCGGGGCACGCCGGGGAGGTCGAGAGCGGGGACCCCGAAGCCGAGCAGCAAGATGAGGAGGAGGATCGGCACGCCCCGGATCAAATCGATGTAGCCCACCGCCACCACCCGCAGCGGGAAGAAGGCCGGTCCCCGCAACGACCGCACCATGGCCACCACCAGGGCGAGGATCAGGATCAGCACCTCCGCCACCAGGAACATCTGGACATCCAGCCAGAAACCCGACAGGACCGCCGGCCAGACGGTTACGAAGTGGGAGGGCGAGAAGAACTGCCGCTGCACGGCCGGCCAAGCCTCCGAGGTGAGAATCGCCCATGCCACCACGGCCGTGAAGACGACGGTCGAAGCGAAGGCGAGCAAGGCACCCCTCGCCCCTTCCTCCCACGGCTTCCCGTGGCGGCCCGTCCGCTTGGTGACCGGCCCCGGGGGTCGCGGTGTCGGTGTCGGTCCTACCGTCCCATCCCCACGTCAGGGAGTGATCGTTCTCAGGTCGCCGGCCTGCTCCAGCCACTCCTGCTCGAAGCCGGCGAGCGTGCCGTCGGCGCGCAGGCCCTCGATCGCTTGGTTGACGCAAGCGACCAGCGGGTTACCCTCGGCGAACAGCAGCCCATACCGATCGGCCTGAGCCTCCGACGCCTCCAGGACCCCGGCGATCTCCGAGCCCTCGATCTCGACGGCGGTGATGAAGTAGGCGGTGGGAAGGTCGACCACCAGTGCATCGATCTGTCCGGCCTCAAGTGCCGCCTTGGCATCGACGTTCTCGTCGTACACTGCCGGCGCTTCGTCCGGCTGGATGATCTGCTCGATGTAGTCGAGGCTGGTGGTGCCGATGGCAGCCCCCAGCTTGGCGGTCTTCAGGTCGGCCAGGGTGGTGGCCCCGGCGATCGGGGATCCCTCGAACGCCACGAGGGCCTGAGCCGTCACGTAGTAAGGAACGCTGAAGTCCACCGCCTCGTCGCGGTCAGGGGTGATCGAGTACTGCTGGATGTTGAAGTCGAACGACTTGGGACCTGGTTGGATCGCCTCGTCGAAGCCCGTCCGGACCCAGGTCACCTCGTCGTCGGTGAAGCCCAGTTGCTCGGCGATGGCGTAGGCGACGGCACCCTCGAAGCCCTGCTTGTTGGTGGGATCGTCGTCGATGATCCAGGGGGGGAAAGCGGGTTCACCGGTGGCGATGGTCAACACTCCCGGCTCGACCAGAGTCAAGTTCTCTTTGGCGCATTGGTCGCCGGCGGCGGGGATGGTCGTGTCGGCCGCCTCGTCCCCACCGCAGGCGGAGATGAGCAAGCCGAGCACGGCCACGGAGACGAGGATTCTCATGCGCAACCTGACCTCCTTTCGTGCTGGGCCGGAGGCTAGCAACGCCGCCTCCTGGGCTCAGGCGCGGGCCGACCGGCGCCAGCGGCGGAGGGCCCGATGCAGCTGGACCTTGTCCTCGGATCCAGCCCAGCTGGCATCGATGGCGTTAGCCGCCAGGTCGACGACGATGTCCTCCGCCAGCCCGAGGTCTCGCACCAGATGCCCGTATTCACCGGCCAAGTCGGTGTGGAACATCGCAGGATCGTCGGTGTTGATGGTCACCATCGCCCCCGCCGCAACCAGTGTGGGTAGAGGATGCTGATCCCAGCCTGCGTAGATCCCGGTACGGAGATTGGAGGAAGGGCACACCTCCAGAGGAACCTGGCGATCGACCAGGTAGCGGACCAGCTCCGGGTCTTCCACGGAACGGACGCCATGACCCACGCGGTCCACGTCGAGCTCGCGCAGCGCCCCCCACACGCTCTCCGGTCCGGCCGCCTCTCCGGCGTGAGCGGTGAGACGAAAGCCCAGCTCTCGCCCGCGCCAGAT
>JBFGJL010000072.1:0-6842 GCA_041577235.1 Acidimicrobiia bacterium
AAGAACGGAAGCGGGCCCGGCTGGTGGGGGTGGAGCACTGGCGGCCGTTGGTGGCCGACTACTTCCCCGCCGGCCGGGTGGAAGAAGCGCTGAGGGTGATGGCCTGCGAGAGCCGAGGGAATCCCGACGCCAACCACCCGACGTCGGACGCAGCCGGCCTGTTCCAGTTCCTGGCCGGTACCTGGGCCTTCGCCAGCGTCCAGGCCGGGTTCGGGGGCGCCAGCCGCTACGACCCCGAGGCCAACATCGCCGCTGCCGCCTGGCTGGTCGAGTACTCGATCGCGACCCGGCACCCGGGCGGAGCCTGGGGCCATTGGGTGTGCCAGCCCTGACCGCCCCTGGGCCGGAGGTGTAGGTTCGGCTCGAGCGAGCAGAAAGGGGTTCACATGCTTGCCGGTCGGACGTTGAGCCCGTCCCTCCCCGCCTCCGACATCGAGCGGGCCAAGGCCTTTTACCGAGAGAAGCTCGACCTGAAGCCGGTCGAGGAGACCGAGAACGGCGACGCCCGCTACGAGTCGGGCGACGGCACGTTTCTCCTCTACCAGTCGCAGTTCGCCGGAACCAACCAAGCCACCGCCGCCGGCTGGATGGTCGACGACGTGGCGGCCACGGTGGCCGGCCTGCGGAACCGGGGCGTGGTCTTCGAGGAATACGACTTCGGCGAGTTCAAGACCGAAGATGGGATCATGGCGTTTCCGGACGGATCGAAGGGCGCCTGGTTCAAGGACAGCGAGGGAAACATCCTGGGGCTGTTCGAGGACCGTCAGAGGTAGTCGCGCCAGCTGCGGGCCGGGCGGTAGCCGAGGGCAGCGGCCGCCCGTTCGATTGAGAGCAGGGTCTGATGGCCGGGGAGGGGGCGCGTCAGGGGGACGCGGGGAAACACCTCGGCCATCAGGTCTCCGCTGGGACGATCCATCACCGTGTCGGCCGCCGCCACGATGAACACCGGCGTCCCCTCCAGTGGGGCCTCCAGCGCCAAGCGGGTGGCCTGGGCGACGTCGGCGGCGTCCACGTACCCCCACAGGTTCCATGCCCGCAGCCGGGGGTCCTCCCAGTAGCTGGGAAAGGCGGCGTAGTCATCGGGCTCCATGATGTTGGAGTAACGCAAGCCGACGATCGGAATCCCACTCCAACGGCCGAACTGGGCGGCCATCTGCTCGCCCACCAGCTTGGAGAGGGCGTAGCTCGACTCGGGCCGGGGAGGGTGGGTCTCGTCGACCGGAGCGAACTCGGGCGGCCGGGCGTCGAACGGAAGACCCAGCACGGTCTCGCTCGATGCCCACACCACCCGCTCCACCCCTGCCCGGACCGCAGCCGAGAAGACGTTGTAGGTGCTGAGGGTGTTGACCCGAAAGGTGTCGCCCTCGCTGCGGAGACCGGGGGCGGGGATGGCGGCGAGGTGGACCACCGCCTCCACACCGGCCACCAGCTCGCTCGCCTGGCCCAGATCGACCAGGTCGGCGGCCACCCCAGGATGGTCGTCTCCTATCGTGAGGTCGACGTTGAGAACCTCGTAGCCGGCCGCCCCCAGCGCCGCCAGAACCGCCCGGCCCGCCTTGCCACTCCCACCCGTCACGACCACACGCTTCACCGATCCCCTTCCGGTTGCCGCCCGCACCAGCCTACGTCCCTCTCCCGGGGTGGAACGCTTGCTAGCTTCCGGCTGGTCGGTACGAAAGGGGATCAGCCATGTGCGTCACCGGCACCACCCACACCGTTCGGGAAGCCACCAAGGTGTCCCGCCGCAAATTCCTCACGGCCGGGCTGGCGGCCGGGATCGGTGCGGCCGCCTCCGGGGTGCTCCCGGCGGCACCGGCCCTCGCCGCCCACCGCCGCCACGTGCAGGACCTGACTCATGTGTTCACCACCGAGTTCCCCACCTACGGCGGGCTGCAGCCGACCCGGGAGACGCTGGTGACGGTCGAGGAGGACGGGTTCTACCTGCAGCGTTGGACCTTCGCCGAACACTCCGGCACCCATCTCGACGCCCCCGGCCACTTCGTTGCCGGCAACCGGCTGGCCGACGAGCTCACCGCCGGTGAGCTGCTGGTGCCGATCGTGGTGGTCGACATCAGAAGGAGAGCGGCCGCCGACCCCGACGCCACCGTCGAGGTTCGAGACCTGATGCAGTTCGAGCGTCGCCACGGGCGGATCCCCCGCCGAGCGCTGGTGGCGATGAACTCGGGCTGGGCCGCCTTCGCCGGCGACCTCGCCGCCTATCGAGGGGATGATCCCGACGGCGTGTTCCACTTTCCCGGCTTCGGGTCGGCCGCCGTCGAATGGCTGCTCGAGCGGAGAGACATCTCCGGGATCGGCGTCGACACCCTCAGCCTCGACCATGGTCCCTCGACCAGTTTCACCGTCCACGTAACCGCCCTCGGGGCGGACAAGTACGGGGTGGAGAACCTGGCCAACCTCGACCACATCCCGCCCAGCGGCGCCCACGCCTTCGTCGGGTTGGTTCCCTGGCAGGAAGGCTCGGGTGGACCGTGCCGGGTGATCGCCAGCTGGGGCTGAACCTCAGCCGATCAGTGAGCGGATCTGACGGATCGCCACCGTGAGAGTGGCGAGGTCGGGCTTGCCCTCCCGTTCCAGCGAAGCCATGAACCGGACCACGTGGGCGAGACGATGGTGACGGTTCCCGAGGTAGCCGTGGACCGCCTCCTCGGCTCCTCGCTCGCCGGCTTCCCGCACCACCTGCTCGGACAGCTGGCGCCGGAGCAGCAGGATGTCGTCCTCCAGTGTTCGGACGGCCCAGCGATGCCAGCGAGAGCCGGGCGGGAGCCGGTCGGACAGCTCCTCCAGCTTGTCGAGCCGGGCCGCCTGCCCGACCAAGAAGAAGGCCCGGGCCACCTCCACCACCGGCCAACCGGAGAGGCCGGCCAGCTCGATGATGTCGGGGCCGTGCACCAGCTCGGCCTGGAAGGCGTGCCGGCGGGCGACCTCCTCGGGCACCCCCGACCGCAAGAGCCGCTCGGCCACCGCCTCCCGCTCCTCCCGCCATGAGGGAGGTCCGATGTCGGGAACGGCCGCCGCCAGCTCAGCGAAGGCTTCCCGCGCGGGGGGAATCTCCTCCTCGAGAGGAAGGGTTGACGACTTGGCCAGATACCAGCGGGAGGTGACGTCGACCAGCCAGTCGACGTCGCCCATCAGCTCCTTCCAGATCCGCAGGTCGACCTCCTCGAACAGCCGCTCCACCGCCTCCCACCGCTCCACCGCCCCGGTGACGTCGCGAGCGATCCGGTACGCCCGGGCCACCTCGGCCGCGTCGGCCCCCATCTCCGACATCAGCCGGTGCACGTAGGCGATGCCCTCCGAGTTGACCAAGTCGTTGGCCACCAGGGTCGCCACCAACTCGCGCCGAAGAGGGTGACGTCCGATCAGATGCCCGAAGCGGGCCACCACCTCGTCGGGGAAGTACTCGCGGAGATCGGCCTCCAGGTAGGGAGAATCGGGCAGATCGGACTCGAGCAGCGCCTCGTACACGCTCCGTTTGGCGTACGCCACCAAGAGGGCCAGTTCGGGCCGCGCCAGCCCCTGACCCAGCCGGCCACGCTCGGCCAGCTCTTCACTGGACGGGAGCCGCTCTATCGAGCGGTCGAGGATGCCGGCCGCCTCCATCGTCTGCATCAGGTCTTCGAACGTGTCGAGGCGCCGAGCCGATGTCTCCACCTCCTGGGAGATGATCTGAACCTGGAGGTAGTTGTCGTAGAGGACCCGGCGGGTGACACCGTCGGCCGCCGCCGCCACCAGCTGGTCCCGCTCGGAGCGGCCGATCTCGCCCGCCTCTTCCGCCAGTCCCAGCAGGATCTTGAGATTCACCTCTCGGTCCGAGCAATCGACCCCGCCCGAGTTGTCGATGAAGTCGGTGTTGATCCGGCCGCCCCCCATGGCGTACTCGATACGGCCACGAGGGGTGAACCCGAGGTTGCCGCCTTCGACCACCACTCGAGCCCGCACCTCGCTGCCGTCGATCCGCACCGGATCGTTGGCGCGGTCGCCCACCTGTTCGTTGACCTCGGTCGAGGCTTTGACATAGGTGCCGATACCCCCGTTCCAGAGGAGATCGACCGGCGCTGCCAGGATGGCCTTGATCAGCTCGGTTGGTACGAACGAGGACTGCTGGACGCCCAGCGCCTCCTGCGCCTCACTGGACAGCTCGATCCGCTTGGAGCCGCGCGAGTAGATGCCTCCCCCGGCGGAGATCGAGGTGGGGTCGTAGTCGGACCAGGTCGAGCGGGGAGTCTCGAACAGCCGGCGCCGTTCGGCGTGAGCCAGGGCCGGATCGGGGTCCGGATCGATGAAGATGTGGCGATGGTCGAAGGCAGCCACCAGTTTGATCTGATCTGACAGGAGCATCCCGTTTCCGAAGACGTCACCCGACATGTCTCCGATCCCTGCCACGGTGAACGGACGGGTCCGGTCGATCCCCAGTTCTCGGAAGTGTCGCTTGGCCGATTCCCAGGCTCCGCGGGCGGTGATGCCCAGTTCCTTGTGGTCGTAGCCGGTAGAGCCACCAGAGGCGAAAGCGTCGCTCAGCCAGTACCCGTAGCGGGCGGCCACCTCGTTGGCGGTGTCGGACAGGTGGGCGGTTCCCTTGTCGGCCGCCACCACCAGGTAGGGGTCGTCGCCGTCGTGGATCCGCACCGAAGGCGGATGCCGGATCTCGCCCCCGACCAGGTTGTCGGTCAGGTCCAGGAGGCCTTCCATGAAGGTGATGTACTGCCTCCGCACCTCCTCCCGCAGTGTGGCCGGGTCGGAGGGTGGCCGCCGCAGGACGAAGCCTCCCTTGGAGCCGGTGGGGACGATCACCGAGTTCTTGGTCATCTGGGCCTTCATCAGGCCCAGCACCTCGGTCCGATAGTCCTCCCGGCGATCGGACCACCGGATCCCGCCCCGGGCCACTCGCCCTCCCCGGAGATGGACGGCTTCGACCTCTTGGGCGTAGACGAAGATCTCGAACAGGGGAAGCGGCTTGGGCACATCCGGCACGTCGGCCGAGCGCAGTTTGAAGCTCAGACAGGTCCGGTCGGAGCGGAAGGCGTTGGTCCGCACGGTCGCCTGGATCATGCCGACGAAGCTGCGGAGAATGCGGTCCTCCTCCGGGGAAGGGACATCGTCGAGAGCAGCCAGGATCTGGTCGAGCAGTGCCTGCTCGTCTGCCCCGGAGTCCGGATCGAACCGCGCCTCGAACAGCGCCATCACGGCGGCCGTCAGCTCGGGGTGGGCCACGAAGGCATTGTGGACGTACTCCACCGTGAAGGCCGGGGACACTCGTCGCCAGTAGGTGTGATAGGCCCGCAGAATGGCGACCTGGTGGTGGGTGAGCCCAGCGGAGACGATCAGCCGGTCGAGCGAGTCGGATTCCGCTTCGCCCGCCCACACCGCCGCCAGGGCTTGGGCCACTCGATCACCGACCTGCTCCAGGTCCAGCTGGTTGCTCCCCGAGTCGACCACGCCGAAGTCGTGGATGAACGTCTGCCCGTCGCCCCCCGACAACCGGGTCGGCACCTCTTCCACCACCTGCAGCCCCAGGGCCTCCAGCGCCGGCAGCAGTTCGGACAGCGGCAGCTTGCCTTTCCGGCGATAGAGAGCCACTCGGGTCAACCGCTCCCCCGCCCCCGACTCGTTCTGCAGTCCGACCACGAAGGGCACTTTCCCGCGCTCCAGCTCGTCGAGACGGGCGGTGTCGCCTGCCGCCAGCGAGAGTGGCACCGAGGTCCGGTAGTAGTCGGGGAAGCGCGCTCCCCACCTCTCGGCCAGGTCGCGGCCCCGCTCCCGGCCGTAACGGTCGACCAGCTCCTCGCTCAGCAGGTCGGACCAGCTGCGGGTGCGGCGGATGACCTCCTGTTCCAGCTCGGAGAAGGAAACGTCCGGGACCGCCCCTCCCCCGACCCACACCGTGAAGTGGATCTGGGCGGGCCCCTCTTCACCGAGTGCCAGGTAGTACTCCACCGACGTACCGGAGAACCGCTCCATGAACAGGTCCTGGAGATCCTTGCGGAGCTCGGCGTTGAAGCGATCGCGGGGCATGGCCACCAGCAGCGACACACTTCGTTCGAGCAGGTCGCGCCGGAGGAAGAGGCGCACCTGTTGACGTTCCTGCAACTCCAGCAGCCCGACGATGTTGCGATGGATCTCGCCCAGCGAGGCGGCGAACAGTTCGTCCTTGGGGAAGCTCTCGAAGAGCTGGATGACCCGTTTGTGGTCGTGAGATCCTTCGAACAGATCCTCGGCTGCGAGGATCTGCTTGACCTTGCGCCGGAGGAGCGGCGTCTGGGAGGCAGGTTCGGTGTAGGCCTTCGAGGTGAACAGCCCCAGCATCCGGAGCTCGCCCAGCACCTCGCCACCGGGCCCGATCTGGCGGACACCGATGTAGTCCATCTTCGCCCGGCGGTGGACGGTGGCCAGGCTGTTGGTCTTGGTGATCACCAGCAGGTCGCCCTCTTCGAAGCGCCGGGCTACGTCTGGGGACAACTCGCTCAGCAGCGCGGGCTTGGCGTAGGCCGAGCCGGAGGCGTCGGCCAGGATCCCCAGTCCCGATTCGGGAAGGGTCTCGACCGCTCTGCCGGCCGGCGTCGCCACCAACCGATACTCCCGAAAACCGAGGAAGACGAAGTTGAGATCGAGGAGCCACTGCAGGAAGGAGACCACCTCGACGATCTCCTCCCGGTCGTAGCGGGCACCGGCCTGCTCAGCGGCCTCGATCATGCGCTTCACCGCCGCCTGCATCGGCTCGAAGTCGCGAACCGCCCGGGCGACGTCCCGCAAGACCCGGGCCACCGAGCGTTCCAAGTCGGCCAGCTCGGCGTCCTCGAGGCGGCGGTCGAGTTCCAGGTGCT
>JBFGJL010000073.1:0-6833 GCA_041577235.1 Acidimicrobiia bacterium
AACAAGGTCATCATCGAGACCGCTCTCCTCACGGACGAGGAGAAGGTGGTCGCCTCCCATCTGGCCCGGTTGGCCAAGGCCGACTTCGTGAAGACGTCGACCGGCTTTGGGGGCGGAGGCGCTACCGTCCACGACGTGCTGCTGATGCGGGAGACGGTCGGCCCTCGGATGGGGATCAAGGCCTCGGGGGGCATCCGCACCGCCGCCGACGTGCGGGAGATGATGTCGGCCGGCGCGACCCGGATCGGCGCCTCGGCCGGCGTGGGGATCGTGACCGGAGAAGGAGGGAACCCGGGTGAGCGATATTGAGCTGCGGTCCTACGTCTTCCTCGACAACCTGCAGCCGCAGCACGCCGCCTTTCTGGGGACGGTGGCCCAGGGCTTCCTTCCCCTGGCGGGAGACGCCAGTCTCTATGTGGAGATCTCTCCCGGCATCGAGATCAACCGGCTCACCGACGTCGCTCTGAAAGCCACCACCGTCAAGCCGGGGATGCAGATCGTGGAGCGCTACTACGGACTGCTGGAGGTCCACTCCCCGGAACAGGCAGAGACCAGGGCGGCCGGCAACGCCATCTTGGAGGGGCTCGGGCTGCAGGAGCAGGATCGGATCAAGCCCCGCATCCTCTCGAGCCAGATCATTCGCCGCATCGACGACCACCAGGCGCAGCTGATCAACCGGATGCGGCACGGGCAGATGCTGATTCCGGGCCAGACCTTGTACGTGCTCGAGTGCGAGCCGGCCGCCTATGCAGCTCTGGCCACCAACGAGGCGGAGAAGGCGGCCGACATCAACGTCCTCGAGGTGCGGGCCAGCGGCTCGATGGGCCGGGTGTACCTGGGCGGAGAGGAGCGTGACATCGACGTCGGCTGGCGGGCGGCGGTCGCCGCCATCGAAGGTCTGGAAGGTCGGGAAGCGAAGTAGGTGAAAGGAGAAGCCGGGCATGGCTGAAGCGCTTGGGATGATCGAGGCCCGCGGATTCGCGGCGATGGTGGAGGCGGCCGACGCCATGGTCAAGGCGGCCAAGGTCGAGCTCACCGGGTACGAGAAGACCGGCGGCGGATACGTGACGGCCGTGGTGCGGGGCGACGTGGCGGCGGTCAAAGCCGCCGTCGAGGCCGGTGTCCGCAGCGCCGAGCGGGTGGGCGAGGTCATCGCCAGTCACATCATCGCCCGTCCTCACGTCAACATCGACGTGGTGCTGCCGCTGGGCCGCAGCGAGGAAGCGCAAGCCGAGGCCGGTTAGGCCAGCCATGTTGTTGGCACGCGTGGCGGGAACGCTGGTCGCCAGTCGCAAGGAGCCCCGCCTGGAGGGGCTGAAGATGCTGGTGCTCCGCCAGCTGGACGTCGACGACACCGAGACCGGCGGCTATGTCGTGGCGGTGGACGCGGTCGGGGCCGGCGTGGGGGAGGTGGTGCTCTACGCCACCGGCAGCTCCGCCCGACAGACCGAGGCCACGCGGGACCGGCCCTGCGATGCGGTGGTGATGGCCATCGTCGACACGTGGGAGGTGGGTGGTGACGTGCGGTATCGCAAGGACTGACCCATGCTGACCCAGGACGAGATCCAGGCCATCATCGAGCGGGTGAGGATGCGGCTGGGGGAGGTGGCCACCTCCAGCCGGCCGGGAGCGGCGGTGGCGGCCGGGGACGAGCTGGCGGCCGGGTTGGGACAGCTCGGCGAGGGTATCTACCCGTCGATCGACCAGGCGGTGGAGGCGGCCGGCGCTGCCTTCCGGGCCTATCAGGGCATGGGATTGGAGCGGCGCCGGGCGATCATCGAATCGGTCCGCCGGTCCATGCTCGAACACAACGAGGATCTGGCGGTGATGGCTCTTCGCGAGACCGGTCTGGGCCGGGTGGAGGACAAGATCGTCAAGAACCGGCTGGTCACGACGAAGACCCCGGGCCCGGAGGATCTGGAGCCGCAGGCGGTCACCGGAGACCAGGGGATGACGGTCACCGAGTTCGCCCCGGTGGGGATCGTCGGTGCAGTCACCCCCACCACCAACCCGACCTCGACCATCATCAACAACGCCATCAGCATCGTGTCGGCCGGCAACGCGGTGGTGTTCAACGTCCACCCCAACGCCAAGGCGGTATCGGCCGAGAACATCCGTCTCATCAATCGGGCGATCGTGGCGGGGGGCGGGCCCCCCGATCTGCTGACGGCCATCCCCGACCCGACCATCGACAGCGCCCGGCAGCTGATGCACCACCCCGACCTGCGGATGCTGTTGGTCACCGGTGGCCCCGGGGTGGTGCGGGAGGCCATGCAGACCGACAAGCGGGTGGTGGCGGCCGGACCTGGCAACCCTCCGGCGGTGGTCGACCAGACCGCCGACGTCGAGAAGGCTGCCCGCGACATCGTGGCGGGCGCCTCGCTCGACAACAACATCATCTGCACCGACGAGAAGGAGGTGATCGTGGTCGACACGGTCGCCGACCGGTTGGTGCGGGCCATGGGGGCGGCCGGCGCCTATGTGCTGAAGGAGCACGAGCTGCGGAGACTGGAGCGGGTCGTCTTTAGGGAGCTGGGCGAGCCGGGCAAGCCGGGGGTGATCAATCCGGCCTGGATCGGCAAGAACGCCGGCGCCATCCTGGCCGAGATCGGGGTGACGGTGGGGGACGAGGTCCGATTGGCGGTGGCGGAGGTGCCGGTCGAGCACAACCTGGTGTGGACCGAGCAGATGATGCCGGTCCTGCCGGTGGCGCGGGTGTCCACGGTTGACGCCGCCATCGATCTGGCGGTGCGGGCCGAGCACGGCTTCCGGCACACCGCCTCGATCCATTCCACCAACGTCGACGCCATCACCAGGATGGCCCGGGCCATCAACTGCAGCATCTTCGTGGCCAACGCCCCCAACTACGCCGGCCTGGGCGAGGGCGGCGAGGGCTACACCTCGTTCTCCATCGCCAGCCCCACCGGCGACGGTATGACCCGGGCGCGAACCTTCACCCGCCCTCGCCGGATCGCCGTGGTCGGGGCGCTGAGGATCGTCTAGGCCGTGGGCCCCGCCCTCGCCCTCCTCGAGTTCGACTCGATCGCCGCCGGTATCGAGGCCGGTGACGCCATGGTCAAGCGGGCCCCGCTCGACCGGACGGTGGCCGGGACCGTCCAGCCTGGCCGCTATCTGGTGCTGATCGTCGGCGAGGTGGCCGGGGTGGAAGAGGCGGTCGAGGCGGGTCGAAGCGCCGGTGGGGACAGCCTGATCGACGAGGTGCTCCTCCCCAACGTCCACCCCGAGGTGGTCGCCGCCCTGAGCGGAGCCAGGAACTCGCCGGGAGCGGAGGCGCTGGGGGTGATCGAGACCCACAGCTCGGCGGCGGTGATCGGCGCCGCCGATGCCGGCCGGAAGGGCGCGGCCGTCGCCATCCTCGACCTGCGGCTGGCCGACGGCCTGGGCGGCAAGGGCTACGTGCTGTTCGGAGGCACGGTGGCGGAGGTGGAGGCGGCGGTGGCGATCGGATCGGCGGGAGTGGAGCCGGCCCTGGTACGCCGAGTCGTCATCCCCCAGCTCCACGGCGAGCTGGCCGACAACCTCCGCTCCGACCCCCGCTTCGGGCCGCTCGTCACCGGGATCGGAGGCTGAGCCATGCAGTTGGGGCGGGTGATCGGAACGGTGGTCGCCACCATCAAGTCGCCCGGCCTCGAAGGGGTGCGCTTCCTCATCGTGCAACCGCTCGATCGGGCGCTGGAACCGCGGGGGAGGCCGCTCATCGCCGCCGACGCCGTCCGGACGGCCGGTCCCGGAGAGCTGGTCACCTTCGTGTCCGCCCGCGAGGCCGCCCTCGCCCTGCCGGAGCCGTTCGTGCCGGTCGACCAGGCGGTGACCGGCATCGTCGACGCCGTCACCGCCCCATCGTCATGAGAGTGGGAAGAGTGACCGGCACGGTGGTGACCACCATCACCCTTCCGGTGTACGAGCAGCGACGGTTGCTGGTGTGTGACCTGCTGGGGGGCGACGGCGAACCCACCGGCGACTACCTGGTGGCGGTCGACACCGTCGAGGCGGGGGAGGGGGAGCTGGTGTTGCTGCTCGACGAGGGCAACTCCGCCCGCCAGATCGTGGGCGACCCGGACGGTCCGGTGCGGGCGGTGGTGGTGGGGACCGTCGACGACTGGACGGTGTGAGCCTCAGGTCCCTCCCACCCGCCGCCGATGCTCCTCCCATGGTCCGCCGCTTCGCCCTGCTCGTGGTCGCCGCCGCCCTGGCCGCCTGCGGCGCCACCCCGGCGGAAACGGTGGGGGGCGGCACGTCCACACTCCCGGCGACAGCCGACCCTGCGTTGCTCGACCAGCTGGTGGCGGGGTTGGGTCCCGGGCAGGACCCCTTCGAGCACGGCGACTTCGACGGCTACCGGTTCCAGGCGAGCTATGGCGGCGACCATCCCGGCGTCTCCACCGGCGAGCTGGAAGGTAGCGCCACTCGCCGGCCCGGGGCCTTCCGGCTGGAGGGGCAGCTGGACGGGCGGGACTTCACCGTCGTCGGCATCGGCGGCGAGCAGTGGGCCAGCACCGGCGACACCTGGCAGGTGGTGGGCGAGGACGACCTGGCGTGGATGTACCAGCTGGAGCTGTACCCGACCTACGCCGCGGTGGCGGAGCGGGCCGGCTGGCTTCTGCAGGCGGGGTACGAGCTGGTTGACACCGAGGTGGTGCTGGGACGCAGCGCCAGCCACCTGCGGGTCGGCCCGGCCGAGTACACCGGGGCGCTCGACGGAGAGCGCGTGGCCGAGGTGTGGATCGACGGCACCGGCCTGCTGCTGCGCCTCCGCCAGGAGACGGCGCGGTCCTACCCGACCGGGGCCGGGGAGGAGGTTGCCTTCCGGAGTCGGTCGAGCTGGGAGCTGATCGAGCTCGGTCCCCAGCCTCCGATCGAGCGTCCCGCCCCCGGTCCGGTCCCCTCGACCTCTCCCCCTTCCACCTCCCCGCCCTTGCCCGGAGGCGGCGGTATCACCGTCCGCCCCACGTCTCCCGACCACCCATAGTGCGTGACAAGGCACCGGTTGCGCGAGAACCGAGGGGAGTTTCCCGGCGACGGAGGGTGGTCGGATGGTAGGCTGGCCGGGCTTAGGCCGGGTCCGGGGATCCGGCTGCCAGGGAGGCCTCGATGCGGGAGTGGGTTTCTGAACGCCGGTGGCTGGCCGCCGTCGCCGGGATGGCGGCCGCCCTGCTTCTCTACCCGATGACCACTGCCTCGGCCACCCACACCGCCTTCAGCAATGCGCTGGTGATTCCCCCCGAGATCGTGGTGGGGTTGGGCGGCACCGTCGAGCTGGTGGCGGACGAGGCGTCCGTCCCCATCCTGGCGGGACAGACCACCGACATGTGGACCTTCAACGGCACCTTTCCCGGGCCCACCATCCGCCAGCAGGCCAGCGCCACCGGGCCGGCTCCGATCACGGTCAAGGTCACGAACCAGCTCGACACCGCCGGCGCCATCACCGTCCACAACCACGGCAACCATTCCGAGCCGCGTTACGACGGTCGACCCCACGACTTCCTGATCGCTCCCGGCTCCGACTACTCGTACGTGTACGAGGCCTGGGAGGACGGCGCCACCGAGCGGGGCACATTGCAGTGGTACCACGACCACCACCACGGCTTCACCGGGCGCAACGTCTGGTTCGGTCTGGCCGGCATGTACATCATCGAGGATCCCAACGACCCCCAGACGTTGCCGGCCGGCACGTACGAGGTGCCGTTGATGCTGACCGACCGCACCTTCCTCACGGTCAACGGAAGGGCCAACCAGCTGACCTACGCCCTCACCCAGAACGGCCGGCTGGGCGACCACGTGCTGGTCAACGGTCTCCCCCAGCCCTTCTTCAACGTCGAGCCCACCCGCTACCGCTTCCGCATCCTCAACGCCTCCAATTCCCGCATCTACAACCTCGAGCTGTCCAACGGAGCACTCTTGACCCAGATCGGCACCGAGTCGGGACTGCTGGCCGCCCCGATCAGCCGCACGCCGGTGATCATCGGCCCCGCCGAGCGGACCGAGGTGGTGATCGACTTCACCGGGCTCAACGGCCAGAACATCCAGCTCCGCAACGGCCGCAACAACACCGACCTCCTGCAGTTCCGGGTGGGCAGCACCGTCACCGGTCCCACCGGATCGGTCCCGGCCACCCTGCGCAACGACTGGCCCGACCTCACCACCCAGCCGATCGCCGCCAACCGCACCTTCGTCTTCGACGAGAACAGCGAAGGGGACTGGGCCATCAACGACCTCGCCTGGGACCACGACCGCTACGACGCCCGGCCGGTGCTGGGCACCACCGAGAAGTGGACGCTGGTCAATCCGAGCGCAGTCGACACCCACGTCGTGCACATCCACGATGTCGACCAGCAGCTCCTCACCCGCAACGGTGACCCTCCCGAGCCCTACGAGGCCCACAAGGAGTCGTGGCTGCTGGGACCGGGCCAGACGGTGGAGGTGTTGCTTCGCTTCACCGACCACACCGGGCCCTACGTGTTCCACTGCCACATCCTCGAGCACGAGGACGGAGGCATGATGAGCCAGTTCGAGGTGGTGGAGGCACCGCCCGCCACCAGCACGACGACCACCACCACCCTGCCCGGCACGACCACCACCACCCTGCCGGGCGGGACCACCACCACCGTTCCGACCGGTTCCGATCCTCCCCAGTCGCAGTCGCAGCCGGGTTCGGTGTTCGTGGACGACGCCGGGTCGGTGTTCGAGGCGGATATCGAGCGGCTGGCGGCGGCGGGGATCACCAAGGGTTGCAACCCGCCGGTCAACGACCGGTTCTGCCCGAACGATCCGGTCACGCGGGGGCAGATGGCGGCCTTCCTGGTGCGGACGCT
>JBFGJL010000074.1:0-6832 GCA_041577235.1 Acidimicrobiia bacterium
CTCCCTCCTCGCAAGCTTCCGGCCACCACCCACCCCGCCACCGCCAACCCGCCGGCCGCCGCCAGCGCCCACCGCAGCCCTCGTTGCCGACGGCGGCGATCGTCGGAGATGCTGCCCTGCACCCGGGCGAACAGGTCGGGAGCCGGTTCCACCCGAGCGGCCCCAGCCACCAGTGCCTCCTGCAGCCTCCGCTCGACGGTGGTCATGTTCATTCCCCTTGCTCCAGCGACCCCTGCAGGGCTCGCAAGCCCCGCTGCAGATGGGTCTTCACCGAGTTGACCGACAGGCTGAGCGTGGCGGCGATCTCGGCCACCCCCAGCTCCAGGTAGTACCGCAGCACCAGACAGTCGCGCTGGCGGCGGGGCAGGTCCCGCAGCGCCTCGATCACCCGCCGCTGGTCCTCTCGCACCTCCAGACGCTCGTCCAGCGAAGGGGGAGGGGGGTCGGCCGGAGGCCGATGCCGCAGCGACACCAGACCCCGGCGGTTGTGGTCACGGGCCAGGTTGAGAACGATCGAACGGAGGTAAGCGGGCAGCTTGTCCCGGTCTCGGACTCGATGGGCCGCCCGGGCGAGTCGAATGAAGGCCTCCTGGACCAGGTCCTCGGCGGCGGTCCGATCGTCGACGAAGAAGCGGGCGAGCCGCACCAGCGATGCACCCTCCTGCCGGAACAGGCGTCCGATCAAGAGGTTGACGGCGGCGGGCTGCTCGGCGACCTTCGCGACCGACTCGCTCATCGTCATCACCAAGATGGACGATCGTCGCCGATGGCGCGGGCGACGCGTCACCCGACGGCGATGGTCAGGACGTCTGTGAAGGAGACGACCCTCGGAAGGGAGCAGCATATGCGGCGGCGTCATTTGATCCTGTTGGGCGTGACCCTCATCCTGGCAGGCGGTATGGCCCCGGCGACGGCCGGAGCCGCGGTCACCGTCCAGGGAGCACTGGCCGATCTCCGTCCGTTGGTCGCCGACCCGACCGACGGTGGCTGGACCACTGCCACCGTCAGCGGCGCCGCCGGCGCCGCCACCGTGGTCCTCAACGTGAAGGGGATGAACCGAGCGGCGGCCGGGACCACCCTCGGCGCCCACGTCCATGTCGGCCCGTGCAGGGCCGGCGACGGAGCAGCCGCTGGTCCCCACTTCAACATCGACGTGTGGAACGGGGTGATCCCGCCCGCGGTCTCGCCCACGACCGAGGTGTGGCTCGACTTCACCATCCCCGCCGGCGGCACCGGGCATGCCATCGCTCGGGTCCCCTTGGAGATCCCGGACGGGGCCGCAAGCTCGATCGTGATCCACGCCCTGCCCACCGCGCCCGACGGAGCGGCCGGGCCACGGCTGGCGTGCATCGGACTGCCCTCGTAGTCCGTCACCCGAGATCCGGGCGAGGTCGGGTCGGAACCCAGACCCCCCCCGAGGGACGAAGGGATCCTGCTCGACCCGTGAGGCCGGATCGCCCCGGACGGGTTCGGGAGGTGGGGATGGAAGTGCCGGGATCACACCCCGGCCCCGCTCGCGTCTTCTCCGATCAGGTACCAGGTGTGCTCTCGCCCCAGGCCCTTCAGCTCCACGGCTCCCCGGCGCTCGAATCGGAAGCGGCCCGCCAGCGCCACCCTGACCGCCTCGGAGGCGTGGATCTTGCCGGCCTCACCGGTTGCCTCCAGTCGGGCGGCCCGGTTGACCGTGTCCCCCCACACGTCGTAGGCGAACTTGGTGGTGCCGATCACGCCGGCCATGACCGGGCCAGTGTCGATACCGATCCGGAGGTCGACAGAGTGGCCGGTCGCGCCGACCAGCTCCTCCCGCTGGTCCAGCATGGCCAGCGCCATCTGCGCCAGCACGAGCGCGTGGTCGGGGCGGGGGCCGGGCAGGCCGGCCACCACCATGTAGGAATCGCCGATCGTCTTCACCTTCTCCACTCGCAGCCGGGCGGCCAGCCGATCGAAGGTGGTGAACACGGTGTTGAGCAGCTCGACGATCTGCTCCGGCCCCAGCCGGGCCGTCAGCGGCGTGAATCCGACCAGATCGGCGAACAGCACCGTCGCCTCCGGGTGGCGCTCGGCGATGGGCTGTCCCGGACTGGCCTTGAGCCGGTCGGCCACCCCGGCCGGGAGGATGTTCAGCAGCAAGGCCTCCGACCGCGCCTCTGCCCGCGCCGTCAGCCGAAACGCGTAGTAGGTCAGCAGGGCGGTCACCACGAAGGCCGCGGTCGAGGAGGCGACATAGGTGTTCTCCAGCAGGAACCCGTATTCCCGGATCGGGGCCCGCTCCACCGGGAACAACAGCCAGGCGAGGATGTGGAGACCTTGCCCGAGCGCCACCACGCCCAGGGTGAGGGGCAGCCGCCCCAAACCGAACACGGCAAACGGAGCCGCCGCCGCCACCAGGTAGCTCAGCTGGACCCCGGAGGCCCGGCCCAGCTGCCAGCTCAGCAGGAAGACGGTCACGTTGAGGGCCAACGTCAAGACCAGGGGTCCCACCAGCTCGCCGAACCGGTGCAGGAACGGCACCGACGCCGCCAGCGCGACGTGGAACAGGTTGATCCACACGATGGGGGCGTAGCGCTCGAGGTCGAGGAGGCCGTAGACCGTTCCGAAGACGATGGCCGTGACCATGATGGTGATCGCCATGGCATTGGTGACCTGGAGGCGCCGCCGCACCCCCTCCGGGTACCCGCCCGTTCCATATCCGATCACGCGAGCGAGGGGGTTGTCTCCTCCCTCCCGGGGAAACGTCGTCGCCGCCATGCAACCCTCCCGACTGGGCCGCTCTGACGCTAGTTCTCGTGCCGCCCGCCATCGCTCCGCCGGACGGTCACGATTGACCGGGAACCACCAAGCCCACCTCGTAGGCCAGCACGACCGCGTGCACTCGGCTGGGGAGGTCGAGTTTGGTCAGCAACCGGGAGACGTGGGTCTTGGCGGTGAGCTCGCTGATGAAGAGTCGTTCGCCTATCTCCCGGTTGGACAAGCCGCGCGCCACCAGGGTGAGGACCTCCACCTCCCGGTCCGTCAGTACTCCCAACGTTTCGGCCCCCGGTCTGGGACCGGGTCGGGCGGCCACCAGATGCTCGATCAGCCGCTTGGTCGTACCGGGGGCGATCACCGCCCCACCTCGGGCGGCCGCCCGCACGGCCACCAGCAGCTCGGCCGGGGGCGTGTCCTTGACCAGGAACCCCGAGGCGCCCGCCTCCAGCGCGTCGAAGGCGTGCTCATCGGTATCGAAGGTGGTGAGGATCAGCACTTGGGGAGGGTCGGGGAGCGCCCGGAGCCGGCGGGTCGCCTCCAGGCCGTCCATCTCCGGCATCCGGATGTCCATCAAAACCACCTGGGGGCGGGTGGCCATGACCAGCTCCACCGCCGCCCGCCCATCCCCCACCGCTCCGACCACCTCGATGTCGGCCGCCGACTCCAGCAGCACGGTGAACCCGGCCCGGACCAGCTCCTGGTCGTCGACCACCGCCACCCGCACGGTCACGATCGCACCGGGAACCGGGCGTAGACGCGGAAGCCCTTCTCGCCCGGTCCGGCCTCCAGGGTGCCCCCGAACAACGCCACTCGTTCGGCCATGCCCTGCAGGCCCTGCCCGGGCACGGGCTGGGCCGCCGGCGGACCGTCGTCGATCACCTCGAGAGCGAGGTGGTCGGGGCCGTAGGTGACCGTCACCGCCGCCGAGGTGCCAGCGGCGTGTTTGGTGGTGTTGGTGAGAGCTTCCTGCACGATCCGGTAGGCGGAGAGATCCAATCCGGGGGACAGGGGCCGGGGCTCACCCTCCACCCGCAGCGTGACCGGGACGCCGGCCGCTTCCAGCTGAGAGACCAAGGCCGGCAGCCGGCCCACCCCGGGCTGGGGTTCGGTGGCCTCGTCCTCGTCGTCCGGACGGAGCACCGTCAGCATCCTCCGCATCTCGCCCAGGGCCTCCCGTCCGGTCGCCTCGATCACCTGCAGAGCTCGGGCGGCCTCGTCGGGCCGGTCCGTCAGAACGTGGGCCGCCACCCCGGCCCGCACCGTGATCACGCTCATGGCGTGGGCCACCACATCGTGCAGCTCGCGGGCGATGCGCGACCGCTCGGCGGCCACCGCCCGATCGGCCAACTCCCGGCGGGCCGCTTGCAGCTCGTCGGCCTGCCGGTGGAGGAGGGCGATGGTGGAGCGCCGATCGGCCACATAGGCGCCCAGGGCCAGCGCTCCCACGAAGACCGTGGCCACGTAGGCGATCTCCAGCAGGTCGCCGTCGAAATCGCCGAAGATGGTCATGCCTAGCATCACCGCCGGCGTGACCAGGCCCAGCAGCTTGCGACGGGCGGGCAGCGGCGAAGAGCCCAGCGCGTACAGCATGACCAGCACCGGGAGCGACTGCAGCAGGTGGATGGGCATACCGGTCGCCACCCAGGCCGCGTAGGCGCCGGTCATCACCCCCACCCCGGCCAGGGGATGGTGGCTACGCCCCAGCAGCGGCAGCACGTTGACCAGCCCCAGCGCCCAGCCACCCAGGCCCAACCCCGGGCATCCACAGCCTCCCGCCGGGGTGGCCGGTAGCAGGAACACCGGGCCCAAGACCAAGGCAAGGCCGATATCCCGGCGAGCAAGCCGCATGGGGGCACGATACCGGCGTACTCCGGCCGGCACATCGGCCGGGAGGAGTCATCCGGCTACTCCGGCACGAGTAGCCGGGAATTACAAAACTCTTTTGCAAAGACTCTTTGCGTTCGGATAGAGTCAGCTCGGTGGACCCCCACGAGGAACACGTCTTCGACCTGGTCGAAGAGACGGCCCTGCAGCTCCTCGGGCACCCGCTGCGGCTGCGCCTACTGGGCATGCTGCGGGCCGACGGTCCCTCCACCGCCAGCAAGCTGGGGACGCGGCTGGGCGAGTCGAGCGGCCTGGCCAGCTACCACTTGCGCAGGCTGGCCGAGGCCGGGCTCATCGAGGAGGCGACCGAGTTGGGAAGCGGGCGCGATCGGTGGTGGCGGGCCGTGCACAGTGCTACCAGGTGGTTCCCATCCGACTTCGTGGGCAGCGCCACGGGAAGAAAGGCGTCGGCCGCCTTCCGCCGGGAGGCGATGCGCTGGCAGGAGGTCGCCCTCGAGCAATACCTGGTCGAGGAGCCGGAGTGGGATCCGGCCTGGGTGGAGATCGCCGGCAGCAACGACGCGCTCCTCCATCTGACCCCGGCCCAGGGTCGCGAGCTGGAACGGCGACTGCTGGAGGTGGTGGACGAGTTCGCCGACGCCGCCCAGCCCGACCAGGCTGACGCCGCCCGCCTGCTCGTGTTCATTCACCTGATTCCCAACCGGAGGTTCCCCGTGTGAGCAGGCGCTCGCTCCGGGCTCGCTATCTGGTGCTGCACGCCCTCCGCTGGCTCCCGGTCGGACTGCTCGCCCCCATCCTCACCCTGCTGCCGCTCGAGCGGGGGCTGTCCCTCGGCCAGGTCGGGCTCCTGTTCGCCGTCTACGGCGCCACCACCGCCGTGCTGGAGGTCCCGACTGGTGGCCTCGCAGATGTGCGGGGCCGGCGGCCGGTGCTGATCGGCTCCTCTCTCCTCCATCTCGGGTTCTTCCTCCTCCTGATCGGCGCCCGCACGCCGACCGCCTGGATGCTCGCCTTCTTGGCGGGGGCGGTGGCCCGATCGCTCGACTCGGGGCCGCTGGAGGCCTGGTTCGTGGAAGAGAGCCGCGCGACCGGCGATGAGTCCGATCTCCGCACCGGGTTGTCCGCCGCCGGGGTGATCGAAGGGGTGGCGATGGGGATGGCCGCCATCGCCGGAGGTCTCCTTCCGGTGATCCTGGCTCGAGGGCTGGAGGTGGTGGTGTGGGTGGCGGCGGCCGCACAGGTCGTCCATCTGGCGGCGGTTCCGTTGCTGATGCGCGAGCCCGACCGGCCGAGGGCCGGCCCGAACTCGCATCTCGGCTTGGGGACCGTGTTGCGGGAAGGCAAAGGGCTGGTGCAACGAGGGCGCTCGGTCTGGCGGTTGCTGGCGGTCAAGGCCAGTATCGGCCTCGCCCTGCTGAGCCTGGAAGTGTTGTGGCAGCCCCGGTTCACCGATCTGCTGGGAGACCGGAGCGCCACCGGTCCGCTCGGCTTCATCCTGGCCGGAGCATTCATGCTGGGGGCAGTCGGCTCGAGCCTGGGACCGTGGCTGGTGCGGCGCTTCCGGGGACGGGTGGGGCGAGCCGCCTCGGCCGCCGGGGGGGCACAAGCCCTGGTGTTCGCCTGGCTCGCCCTGTCCGGAGCGGTGGTGCCGGCGGTCGCCGCCTTCCTCGGCTGGTATCTGGTGGCGGGAGCCCGGTTTCCCCTCCACAGCGAGCTGCTGCACCTGCATGTCCCCGACCGGCTGCGCACGACCATGATCTCGCTCGACTCTCTGGTCCTTCAGGGAGGCGGGTTGGTGGGGAGCCTCACGGTCCCCGTCCTGGCCGAAACGGTCGGGATCCCGGCCGCCTGGTTGGCGGCGGCGGCGGTGCTGGGGGCGGCGGCCCTGCTCTACCGGGGCGTGGACGATGCATCGTCCACCGGCGAGGCGCCGCCGGCCGAAGCCGAGATGGTCAGCCCTTGAGGGCGGCGTCCACCAGCGCCGCCTGCTCGGCATGGTGCTGGGCCTGGTTGCCCGTCGCCGGACTGGGGCTCTCGGCCCGGCCGGCATAGCGGGGCTCTCGCCCGGCGATCTCGGCCAGGCGATGGCGAAGGAAGGTCCACGCCCCCATGTTGGCCGGCTCCTCCTGGGCCCAGACCAACTCGGCCGAGCCGTGCCGGCCGATCAGGTCGGTCAGCTCTCGGTGGGGGAAGGGATACAGCTGCTCGATCCGGGCCACCGCCACGTCCAGCCCGTCGA
>JBFGJL010000075.1:0-6774 GCA_041577235.1 Acidimicrobiia bacterium
CGCCTGGCGGCGGCGCCGGGCCGAGGCGCTGGCGCTGCCGGTGGTGCTGGCGGTGATGCACCTCGCCTGGGGACTCGGCTTCATCCGCGGTCTGCTCGATCGATCAGAGCCTGGTAGAAGCTGAGCACATCCTCGATGGGCCAGCGAAAGTCGCGCCGTACCGCCTCCGCCCCGGCTCTCGCCCGCTCCTGCCACGACCGGTCCCGGTACATCTGGCGGATCGCCTCGGCCCACGTCTCCACCTCGCCGGGTGCCACCAGCTCGACTCCGGGGCGTTCGCCCACCACCCGTCGGGTTTCGGGCAGGTCCGACGCGACCACCGGGATCCCTACCGCCAGATACTCCAGGACCTTGGTGGGGAGGGAACCCCGGTAGTTGGGAGTGTCGAGGAGGGGGGCCAGACCCAGGCCGGCCCCTGATGCCAGCACCATGGCTCGAGCGTGCGGCAGCCGGCCGGTCACCTCCAGGACCAGCCCGTACCGGGCGGCCAGAGCCTGCAGCCGGGCCTCCAGCTCGGGCGAGCACCGCCCGACGATGGTCATCGCCGCGTCCACCCCCGATGTGCCGGCGGCCTCCACCGCCAGGGGAACGCCCCGCTCCGCGGTCACGTCTCCGACGTACACGATGCCATCACCGGTGGTGCCCACCGGCGGAAGCCGGTCGGGATCGAGGTAGTTGGGAAACACCGGGTGGTCCCGTCGAAAGAGGGGACGGTATCCGTCCTCGGCCAAGGTGACCACCAACAGCCGCTCCGCCAGCCGCAGCAGCAGGCGGGCGAGCCATCCCAGCGGCGCCCGCAGGGGTGGCCAGACCCATTCCTTGGTGGCGAGCTGTCCCGGGAGGTTCTCGTGCAGGTCGAACACCACCGGACGGCGCCTCACCAGCCTGGCCAGGATTCCGGCCGGGATCAGCTCCGGGTCGTGCACGACCACTGCCCGGTGCCGTCCGGTGGCCATCATCCGGGCCGCCTCCAGATTGCGACGTAACCGGCCTCCGGGCAGAGGGCGCCAGCTGAGCCCGGCCGGGTCGGTGGGGCCGGGGGGCCGGGTGGCATAGACGACCTCCCAGCGCTGGGCCAGCGTACGAATGAGCTTCTCCCGGATCCGAGTGTCGTCGGCGTGGTGGACGGTGCTGACGACCAGGATGGTCACAGGGCGATGACGTTGTCCGGTTGGAGGCCCAGTCGCCGGTACACGCCCCGGGCATCGAACACGACCGGCACCTTGGCCGCCAGCCGTCCGTAGTCGATGCCGGGATGGTCGGTGAGGATGGCCGCCACGGCGAAGCGTCCCAGATCTTCGTCGGGTTCGACCGCCTGGTACCCGTGGCGGCCGATGCCCTCCGCCCCCACCATGGGGTCGAGGACCGAGACCACCGCTCCTCGCTTGGCCAGCTCCCGCAGCACTTCCAAAGAGGCCGACTCACGGTCGTCCGCCACCCCCGGCTTGTAGGCGATACCCACCCCCAGGATCTCGGTCCCGAACACCGGGAGGCCCCGGCTGTTGAGCAGGTCGGCGATGCGCCCGGCCGTGTAGGAGGGCATCTTGGAGTTGACCTGCTCGGCGATGTCGATGAACCGGGTGGTGAAGTTGGCCTCCTTGGCCCGCCAGGCCAGGAACTGGGGATCCAGCGGGATGCAGTGGCCGCCCACTCCCGGCCCCGGATAGAAGGGTTGGAATCCGAAGGGCTTGGTGGCGGCGGCGTCGATCACCTCCCAGATGTCGACCCCCAACTCCTGGGCGAGCTGGGCCATCTCGTTGATCAGGCCGATGTTGACCGCCCGGTAGGTGTTCTCCAGCAGCTTGGCCATCTCCGCAACCCGGGCGCTGCCCACCAGATGGACGCTGGAGACCAGACGCCGGTAGGCGGCGGCCGCC
Organism: Acidimicrobiia bacterium; assembly: GCA_041577235.1. Lineage (GTDB taxonomy): Bacteria > Actinomycetota > Acidimicrobiia > Spongiisociales > DATADW01 > JBFGJL01. Next base: position 1,878 of record JBFGJL010000075.1, read on the forward strand.
ACTTCACCCGACCGAGCCGTCACCCCTCCCACCACTTTGGGAATGTCGCCGGTGCGCAGCTCCGATCCGGGGGAGACCCGCTCGGGGGAGAACGCCACGAAGACGTCCTGATCGAGCCGGAGGCCACCGCCGGTCACGGCCGGGGTGAGGATCTCGTCGGTGGTGCCTGGGTAGGTGGTGGACTCGAGCGAGACCAGCTGGCCGGGACGGACCACCGATGCGACCGTCTCGGCCGCCCGCTCGATGTAGGACAGGTCAGGCTGGCGGTTGCGGCCGAGCGGGCTGGGGACGCAGATGAAGATGGCGTCGGCCCGCCCGAGCAGCTCGGGGTCGGCGCTCACCTCCAGCCCGGCGGCCAGGGCGGCCTGCAGCTCGTCGTCGCTCACGTCCTCCACCGGGGAGCGGCCCGCCGCCAGTTGCTCGATCCGGCCCCGAGAGAGGTCGAAGCCGATGGTGGGCAGGCCGCGAGTGGTGGCGGTGACGGCCAGGGGGAGACCGACATAGCCCAGCCCGATGACGCCGGCGGTCCAGCGTTCATCGGCGAAGAATCGGGTGGGGTCGGTCATGGGAGATCCCTCCGGGCCCGGGCGGGCAGCAGTCTACCGCTCAGGCGGCCGACAACGCTCGGGCGAGGAACGAAGCCATCTGGGCGCGTGTCACCGGGTCGTTGGGGCAGAAACGGTCGTTGGCAGGCGGGTTGCACCCCAGCGTGACTCTGGCGGTGGCGAGGCGGTCGATGTCGCCTTCGAAGATGGACCCATCGTCGTCGACGAAGTGATCTCCCCCGCCCGGATCGACGTATCCGAAGGCGCGGACCAAGAAGGCGGCCATCTGCCCGCGAGTGACCGGGTCGTTGGGGCAGAAGCGGTCGTTGGCGGGCGGGTTGCAGCCCTTGGTGATGCCGGCGGCGGCCAGCCGGTTGATGTCGTCCTCGAAGATGTTGCCGGCGTCGTCGGTGAAGGCGTCGTTCTCGGCCGTCGCCAGCCCGAGCCCTCGCACCAGGAAGGCGGCCATCTGGCCGCGGGTGACCGGGCTGGCGGGGCAGTAGAGGGTGTTGGCAGGAGGGTTGCAGCCTTTGGTGATCCCCTCCCGCCAGATGAAGGCGATGTCGTCATAGTGCACGGAGCCGATGATGTCGGTGAACGGCGGCCCTGGGAGGTCCACCCCGGTGATGTACCCGGATCGCAACCCGAACAGCGCCCGCGCCGCCGCTCCGGTCAGCTCGCGGGTCTCGACGTTGCCGCCCACCAGTCCGGTGAACCGCACCACCGCCCCCGGAGGGCCGGCAACCAGTTCGGCCACCGAGACCTCGTCGAGCCCCACCGCCGCGGCGATGTCGGTTGCGGCGACCTCAGCCGACCAACTGGCGTAGGGGTTGGCCACATTGGCCGCCACCGACCAGCCGTCCTTCTTCGACACCAGATAGGGTCGAGCGGCGCCGAACACATCCTCGCTGTTCTCGGTGTCTCCCCCCGACGACGAGAAGTAGAAGGCCTGGATGACCGAGCCGAGTGTGCCGATCCCGCCCGGATGGGTCATCACCTCGTCCTCGGTGTCGTCCACTGCATCCAGCCAGCGGGACCCCGATGGTTCCACCTCTTTGCTGTAGCCAACGTAGTTCTGGTCCAAGATCGACCCATAGAGATGGCACCAGCACTCCGCCTTGCGGGTCGCGGAGAACCCGGGGTCGATGCCGGCGGTGGGGGTGGGCTCGTTGTACAGGGCCTTGTAGACGGCGTAGCTGCGGGCCGCCACAGCCTGGGCGCGCAGCGCATGCGTGCTCCAGCTGGAGGGCATCTCCCCCAGGCCATAGAGGTAGCCCTGGATGCTCACCTCCAGCGCCAGGTGGAACCCCTCGGCCACCTCTTCGGAGCGCAGACGGATCAACCCCCTCCTGTACTCGGTCCCGTCCACCTCGACTCGGGACGCCTGCCCGGCTCCCCCCCATTCGATGGTGGCGTGGCAGTCACCGGCCGCGGGAGGAGTGCCGGTGGGAGCTGGGTCCACCCGGGCGAACCGGCATTGCAGCGGGTCCGAGTCGGGCACCACCTCGAACACCCAGCTCTCCCCCGCTTGGGGGCTGACATCGGGGAGAGGACAGTCGGCAAAGGGGGCCTGGCACACGGTCAGGGGCCCGCCGATGGGCTCGAACGTAATCGTCTGGACGCTCTGTTCGAGTCCGATCCACAGTGGGCGCGCCTCGGTCACCAGGAAGTTGTCGCTGCCGAGAGCCTCACTGAGGGTGGAGAGGCTGGTGCCGCTGTAGTAGTAGCCGAGGATGTCGGTGTAGGTGTCGCCGGCCAGCGCCTGCCCATAGGCCCCGTATTGAGGCATTCCGACCCCGTGGCCCCACCCCCCGCCCTCGAACACGAAGCTGTCGTCGGAGGTGGCCGCCTGGGCGGGGAGGACGGAGAAGGCCAGGCCGAGCATGGTCACCGTAACCAAGAGCGTCCGCCGCATCAGGCCCCTCCCATCGCACCGGGGGACGCGGTTCGCAGCGAGACGTTCGACGCGGTCATGCCGCTCCGAAGGCCCGGACCAGGAACGAGGCCATCTGGGCCCGAGTCACCCGATCGGTCGGACAGTAGCGGTCGTTGGCCGGGGGATTGCAGCCTTTGGTGATGCCCGCCCAGGCCAGGCGGTTGATGTCAGCCTCGTAGATCGAGCCCTGGTCGTCGATGAACCCATCGACCGCCGCCCCCGCCTGCAGCCCCAACGACCGCACCAGAAACGCCGCCATCTGATCGCGGGTGACCGGATCGGAGGGGCAGAACCGATCGGTGGCACAGCCGTGGGTGATCCCGGCCGCCGCCAGCGCCTCGATGTCGGCTTCGTGAACGGACCCGTCATCGTCGACGAACCGATCGGTGGCGGCCGGGGGAAGATCGAGGGCCCTGACCAGGAAGGACGCCATCTGCGCCCTCGTCACCGAGGCGGATGGGCAGTAGAGGTCGTTGGCGGGCGGGTTGCAGCCCTTGGTGATGCCCAGGACGGCGAGTTCGATGATGTCGGCCTCGTGCACCGACCCGTCGTCGTCGGCAAAAGGAGGCAGGAAGGATCCGAGCTGGACGTGGTCCCGCACCGGCCTCGGCACGTCCGTTCCCTGGGTGGGGGTGGCGTCGACCCAGACCTCGTAGTCGCCATACGGCAGGTTGACCCCGTCGAGCCTTCCGTCCCAGACCACGGTGGCCGACGTCCCGGTACCGGCGTCGGCCAGGATCACCTTCCCATCCCTGAGGATCTGCAGCGTCCATTCCATGGGGGTGGTGAAACGGAGGCTGAGGTCGGTGGGGTCGTACCCGCTCGACTGGAAGCCGGGGATCGGGTCGGGCTCTGCGGCGAAATAAGTCTTGTTGCCGCCGGTCACTTCGATGTCGGGCCGGAATGAGGGGAGCAGCACGTAGCAGGCGTCGCCGGGGCAGGTGGTGGAGGAGGCGTCGCGATGGCCGGAGACGGTGGGGAGAACGGCGATGTCTCCCTCGTCGTACTTGAAATTGTCGGTCAGCACTTCCAGTGCCACCGTGGCCACCGGGTCGACGTGATGGACGTCCAGCTTCCAGGCAGCCAGCTGCACGAAGGCGTCCTGGGCGGCTTGGGAGGGGGGGTCGGTGCTGTGGGTACCGAGGAAGGCGACCCCGGTCGAGTAGCTGTTCAGTCCGCGGGTGTGGGCACCCTGGACCCCGAGGTCGATGCCTCCGGCCCGTCCTTCGTAGATGTTGCCGAAGCGGTCGATCACGAAGTTATAGGCGAGGTCGTTCCAGCCGTTGGTGGCCACGTGGAAACGGCAGATGGCGTAGATCTGGGCGGGTGCCTCCGATTCGGAGTACCCGGTGCTGGAGACCGTGTGGTGGACGAACATCGCCTCGACCCGATGAACGTAGGCGGGCGGCTCCACGTGGTCTTCACCTTCCAGGCAGGCGTCGCCCCCCCAGGCCGATCGGGGGAGGATCGTGGGCTGGTCGGGGACCGCCCCCGCCGACGCGCCCGGGTCGAGCGCCACCCGGCTCCACAGATGGCGGGCTCGTTCGGTCAGACTCAGGGTCCGTCCGGTGGTCTCCACCACCTCGGCGCGCATCCGTCCTGGATCGGCGGTCTCGACTCGGAACTGGACCATTTGGGCGGCTCCGACGAAGACCGGCTCCGAAGCCGGTCGCGAAGCCCGGTACTCGCCGGTGCCGGGATCGGGCCCATGATCGGCGTCGATCACGACCGGGGTCCAGCGCGACCACTCCTGGCCGTCGGTACTTGACCGCACCCACGCCCGGCGGGGAGCCTGGCCGTCCCACGACACCCCCACCACGGTCGCCACCGCCGCCACCGGCTCCGTCTCCCACAGGTCAGGCGCCTGCCGAACGAACGACAATGGGATCGATTCCGCCCGGGCCGGATAGGGCAGCGGCTGCAGCCGGATCATCGACGCCAGCCCGGCCGCCGCCAGCACCGCCAGGACGGTGATGGCGCGCAGTGCCCAGCGGCGAACGGCAGGGCGCGGGCGAGGGGTGGGTGCCATGAGATCGGTCACGATTCTAGGTCCGATCCCTCCCGGTCGGCATCAACTCGCCGTGAAGCGATGAACGCCGGTGGTGGTGAGAACGTAGAGCTCCCCCTGTCCGTCCACCCCGAACGAGTAGACGGAGCCGATATCACCCAGGTCTTCGGTTTGGCGATCGGTGGCAGCCCCATCGACCAGCCGGAAGCTCTTGATCCACCCTTGGCAGTAGTCGGCGTAGAAGTAGCGGCCGTCCAGGTGGGGAAGCTCGCTCCCCCGGTAGACATGGCCGCCGGTGACCGAGCACCCTTCGGCGTGTCCGTATTCCAGCACCGGCAGCACCGTGCCGGCCGACGAGCAGCCGGTGGCCGGCTCGTAGCAGTGGGTGCCCTCCAGGCGATCCCATCC
>JBFGJL010000076.1:0-6762 GCA_041577235.1 Acidimicrobiia bacterium
CAGTGCCGCCACCACCCCCGGGTCCGGCCCGTCGGTCGCCACCACCGGGACGACGGACGTCACCAGCTCGACCGCGACCACCTCCCCCGGGACCACGGCCACGACGGCGCCCCCCACCACCCAGGCAACCGTGACCGGACCGTTCAGCTACACACTGATCGGTGGAACGGTCACCATCACCTGCCAGGACGAAACCGTCTCCTTGGGCGGGGCCACTCCCGCCGCCGGGTTCACGACCGAGATCGACGACGCCGGACCGGACGAGGTTCGGGTCGAGTTCCGCTCCGACGACCACGATTCCGAGCTGCGGGTCGCCTGCCGAGGGGGAACGCCCGACCCGGAGATCACCGAGAAGGACTGACGGCGCCCCATCCGGGTTGGCACCAACCAACGGCGGCGAGCCGGTAGCGTTGCCGCGGTCGCGTGCAGCTGATCCTCGCCTTTCACCACCACCTGCCACCCGGCAAAACTGCGGAGGAAACCGCCGGGGTCGTGGAGCGCGCCTACCTTCCCCTATTGGACGCATTGGAGGCCCATCCGCGGCTGCGGGTCGATGTCCACTACTCCGGGACGCTCCTCGACACCTTGGCCGCGAGCCGGTCCGACCTGATCGAGCGGCTGGCGACGATGAGCGACCAGCTGGAATGGATGGGAGGGGGCTACTTCGAGCCTCCTTTCCCGGCCATCCCCCCCTCCGACCAGGTGGAGCAGATGCTGCGCTTGCGCGCTCGGATCGGGGAACTGTTCGGCCAGGCGCCGCGAGGCGCCTGGCTCACCGACCTCCGATGGGATCCCACCCTCGCCCAGACCCTGGCCGCGGTCGGCGTCGAGTACACGGTTCTCGACGGGCAGACGGTGGGCGCCGGCGACCACGGTGGACCGCTGGCGACCGACTACCTGGGAGACACGGTGGCGGTCTTCGCCATCAACGAGGAGCTCCGTCAGGCCGTACCGGGGCGAGAGCCGGACGAGGTCGTCGAGCTGCTGGCCGCCCGGCAGCGTCACTCCCCCGACGCCTTGATGGTGTACGCGGGGGACGTTCATACCTTCGGATGGTGGGCGGAGGACGAAGGCCGGGAACACGACCCCAAGTGGCTGGAACGCTGGTTCGCCGCGTTGGAGCGAGCCGGCGACTGGCTGACGAGCACGACGTTCGAACGGGCGCTGGACGGGCGGAAGCCGGAGGGATCGGTGCCGATCGCCGCCTCCGCCTCCCGACCGAGGCCGGCCGCGTCGGGAGCAGACTGGCACGAGTCGTTTCGGCGGTACCCGGCCGCCAACACCCTCTACCGCAAGATGCTGTGGATGTCCAAGCGAACCTCGGGCGGGAAGGCACCACCCGAGGCGCGTACCGCCGTGCTGGCTGCTCAGGAGGCCTCCCCGTACCGGCCGGACGCGTTCGGAGGGGTCTACCTCCCCCACCTCCGGGCGGAAGCGCATCGGCGGCTGATCGAGGCGGAGGTGGCAATGGACCGGGCCGACCGGCGGGGACGGGCATGGGCCTCGGTGACCGAACAGGACTGGGACGCCGACCTGCACCCCGAGGTGGTGGTGGGGCTTCCCGACCAGTCGTGGGTGCTCGACCCGGTCGAGGGAGGAACCCTGCACTACTACGACGACAAACCGGCGCTGTGGGCGGTGGCAGACGTGATGGCCCGCCGCCCCGAGCCCTACCACCAGTTCGTCGATCCCAGCCCCGCCTACGACGCTCATTCCCACCGCTGGCTGACCGAACGGCTGGTACCGGCGCACCTGCCGCCGGAAGGGATGCTGACCTCCATCGACCAGGATCTGGCCCCCCTGCCCCGCCTGCCCTACCGCCTCGAATCCTCCGAGCAGGGTCGGGGAGCGGTCACCATCGAGTTGGTGGGAGAACCGGGAGATGGCTCGGTCCGCAAGCGGCTTCGTGCCTCGGGACGGCGGCTCTCGGTGACGTACGAGCTGACCGGCCTCCCGGCGGGACGGTTCGGCTCGACTCTCCCGGTGTCGGTGGAAGAAGGTGCTGGCAGCATCCGGGTCGATGGCGGGGAGTGGACCGGCACCGATCGGCTCGCCCGCCTCTCCGGCCACCGTTTCCGGTTCCAGCATCGGGCGCGCCAGCAAGAGGTCCTGGTGGTCAGCCGCATCCCCTGCCACCTGTACGTGATCCCGATCCGGACCTGGGTGACCACCCGGCGGGCGCTCGATCAGATCATGCAGGGGGTGGTGCTGTGGCCCCACTGGCTCATCGAGGGGCAGGGGACCTACGAGCTCGACATCGAGATCGGAGACGGCGGGACGTGAAGGTGCTGGCGGCCTCCTCGGAGTGCTCCCCCCTGGCCCGAACCGGCGGATTGGGGGAGGTGGTGGCGGGGCTGGCGGGAGCGTTGACCGAGCTGGAGATCGAGGTGACGGTGGCGATTCCCCGCTACCGGCACCTCGCTCGCCTGGGCTCCCGCCAGGCTGGGGCCGGGCCGGCCGAGGCGGTCTATCACCACCTGGAAGGCGACCTCTCGATACTCCTGATCGACGACCCGATCGCCTTCGACCGGGAGGGCATCTATGGCCCCAGTCCCGGTGACGCCTATCCCGACGAATGGTGGCGGTGGGGCAGGTTCTCGCTGGCCGTATCGGAACTAGCCCAAGACTTCGACCTGCTCCACCTGCATGACGGCCATGCGGGTCCGGCCGCCCTGCTGTCGTCGGTCCCCACCGTGTCGACGATCCACAACGCCAGCTATTCGGTGCAGGGTCCGCTGGCAGATGTGGTGCAGCTGTTGGGAGTCGATCCGGCGCTGGGCTACGCCGGCGGACCCCTGGAGTGGTACGGGTCGGCCCACTACCTGAAGGCGGCCCTGGTGGGAGCGGCCCGCACCACCACGGTGAGCCCGTCCTTCGCCCGGCAGCTCACCGAAGACCATGACGTCGCCGGCGGCCTGGACGGGGTGATCCGGGCGCTGCCCCACCCCATCACCGGAATCGTCAACGGCATCGACGCCTCGGGCTGGGACCCCCGGAACGATGCCGCCCTCCCCCTTCCCTTCTCGCCCGGACGTCTTTCCGGCCGCCGGATGGCGCGGGCGGAACTGCTCACCGCCGCCGGGCTCGACGACGGCTTCGTCGTGGGCAACGTCGGCCGGATGTCGGAGCAGAAGGGTCTACAGCTGCTGGCCGAGACCGTGGACCAGCTGGCCGGCGAGGGCATGCGACTGGTGCTGGTGGGAAGCGGGGAGCTCGATCCCTTGGTCGATGGCTGGGTCACTCGCCTGCCCGGCGCCGTGTCCCACCTCCCCTACGAGGAGGAGCTGGCGCGGCTGCTCTTCGCCGGGGCCGACGCCTACCTGATGCCCTCTCGCTTCGAACCGTGCGGCCTCGGCCAGATCTACGCCATGCGGTACGGGTGTCCACCCATGGCCCGCCTCACGGGCGGACTGGCCGACACCGTGGTCGATCTCGACGAACAGCCGGGACGCGCCACCGGGTTCGGCTTCCGCCCGTTCCTGGCCGACGAGCTGGCCAAGACCGTCCGCAGGGCGATGCGGGTCTACAGCCGATCGCGGGGCGAGTGGCGAGCCCTCCAGCGTCGCGGTATGCAGCACGATTGGTCGTGGACGGCGGCGGCGGCGGCCTACCTCGACGTCTACGAGTCCGCTCTCCGGTGACGTCACTCGGCGGTCAGGAACGACCGCAAGGCCTGGAACCCGATGTCGAGGTTGGCCACCGGGACGCTCTCGTCGACCTGGTGCGCCTGGGCCGTCTCCCCGGGGCCGTAGTTCACGGCGGGGATGCCATGAGCGGCGAGGCGGGCGACATCGGTCCACGCCTGCTTGGAGGTGCGGGCGGCCCCGGTCACGGCCAGGAGCCGGTCGAGGTGGACGTTGTCGTCCGGGATGGGAGCGGCCGGGGCCCGATCGACGATCACCAGCTCGTCACCGTCGGCCGCCACGCCCCGCAACCGCTGCTCGGCCTCCTCGAGGCTGTAGCCCGGCGGGAACCGGTAGTTGAGGTCCACGTCGAAGCTGGGAGGGACGACGTTGCGGGCCACGCCTCCCGACGCCCCGGTGACCGAGAACACCTCCTTGAACTCGAGTCCGGCCACCGTCACGGGTCGCGGTTCCATCCGATGGAGGGCATCGAGCCAGGCCCCGGCCTTGGTGACGGCGTTCTCACCCAGCCAGGGGCGGGCGCTGTGGGCCGAGCGCCCGAGAAACCGGATGGTGGCGTTGATCACCCCGAGACAGCCGAGCTGGACCTCGAGGTCGGTGGGCTCCAGCACCACCGCGAACTGGGCCTCTGACAGCCAGTCCATGTCCTGCAGCACCGGCTCCAGCCCGTTCTCGTCGGCCGGGCCCTCCTCCTTGTCGTAGAACACTCCCACCACGTCGTAAGGGCCCATCCGCACCGCCGGGTCCTCCAGCAGGTGCACCATGATGCTGATCCCGGCCTTCATGTCGGAGGCGCCGAGACCGTGGAGGCGTCCGTCGGCCAGGTGGGCTTCGCTCTGGCCCTGTTCGGGCACCGTGTCGATGTGCCCGACCAGCAGCAGCATCGGGCGGCCTGTGCGCTGGCCCACCACCAGACTGTTTCCCACCCGCTGCACGTGCTGCTGCCCCCAGGAGGGGAGGAGCCGGGTGGCGAGGGCGGTGCAGAGGCGGCCTTCGTCCCCCACCACCGATCGGATGTCGACCAACGTCGTGAGCGTCTCCACCAAGCCGCTCATACCGGCACCTCGAAGGTGCGGAGCGCCTCGTTGAGCGAGGTCTTCTCGTCGGTCCCCTCCGAGCGCCGGCCGATGATCAGGGCGCAGGGGACGTGGTAGGAGCCGGCCGGGAACTCCTTCGGCCTCGTACCGGGGATCACCACCGAGCGGGCCGGCACCCGGCCGCGTATCTCTTGGGGCTCGGGCCCGGTCACATCGATGATCGGGGTGCTGGCGGTGATGGTGACGTTGGCCCCCAGCACCGCCCCCTGCTCGATCATCACGCCCTCCACCACGATGCAGCGGCTCCCGATGAAGGCGCCATCCTCCACGATCACCGGGCGGGCGCCGGGTGGCTCCAGCACGCCCCCGATCCCCACGCCGCCCGAGAGGTGGACGTTGCGGCCGATCTGAGCGCAGGAACCCACCGTCGCCCAGGTGTCGACCATCGTCCCCGCCCCCACCCGGGCGCCGATGTTCACGTACCCCGGCATGACCACCACCCCCGGCTCGCAGAAGGCGCCGTAGCGGACGGTGCCGGGCGGCACCACTCGCACGCCGGCGTCACGCAACCCCCGTTTGGTGGGGATCTTGTCGAAGTACTCGAACGGACCCGCCTCCATCGTCGAGAGACCCTGAAGGCGGAAATAGAGCAGGATCGCCTGTTTTACCCACTCGTGCACCACCCACTCTCCGTCGGCTTTCTCGGCAACCCTCAGCTCCCCGGCGTCGAGAGCGTCGATGGTGCGCCGCACCGCTCCCCGTGCTTCGGCCAGCCGATTGAGATCGGAGTAGGCGAGCTCGATCACTTCGCGGTCAGACACCGTTGCAGTACCTCCACCGATCGCTCACACTCCTCCAACGTCGGCACCAGCGCCAACCGCACGTATCCCTCGCCGCCCGGACCGAACGCACGACCGGGCGAGACCACCACCCCAGATTCCAGCAGACGGCTCGCCACTGCGACGTCGTCGCCCACCTGCACCCAAGCGTAGAGGCCGGCACGGGAAGCGACCATCTCGTAGCCGAGTTCCGTGAATGCCCGCCGGATGACCGCTCGCTTGGCGGCGAAGACCGCCCGCCGAGCGGCCGGATGGTCGTCGTCCGCCCAGGCGGCTGCGGCCGCCAGCTGTACGAACTCAGGCGAGGCGGTGCCGGTGCCGCTGCGCAGGTCTTTGAGGGCTGCGATCGCCTCCGCCTGGCCCACCATGGCGCCGCTCCGGTAACCGGTCATACCGGAGCGCTTCGACAGGCTGAGGTAGCTCAGCACGCCCTCGAGGCCGGCCCCGGCCACCTGCAGCACCGAAGCGGGAGGCTCCTCCTCGTACAGGTCGGCGTAACACTCGTCCGAGCAGACCAGGGCGCCGACGGCCCGGGCCCGGTCGACCAGCCCCGCCAGCACCTCCGGGCCGGACACCGACCCGGTGGGATTGTGCGGCGAGCACGTCCACACCAGCCGGGCTCGCGACCAGATCGGCTCGGGGATCTGGTCGGCTCTGAGCACGAAGTCGCCTTCGAGCCGCACCGGGTGCCCCACCGCCCCGGCCAGCAAGGCCCCCCGTTCGTAGATCGGGTAGCCGGGAGTGGCCCACACCACCACGTCTCCGGCGTCGCGGTCGACGAACGCCAGGGGGGTGGAGAAGATGGCCTCCTTCGAGCCCGAGACCGGCAGCACCTGGGTGCGGGGGTCGACCGTCACCCCGAAGCGTCGTCGCACGTATCCGGCCACGGCCTCCCGCAGCTCCCGGAGACCGGCGGTGGTCGGGTACTGGGAAACGGCCGGGACCGCCTCCTTCAGGGCCTGGGGAATGAACCCGGGGGTGGGCTCGCGGGGATCACCGATGGAGAAGTCGATCAGCGGCAGGCCGGCCGCTCGCATGGCCCGGGCCCTGTCCTGGAGCTCGGCGATCGGGTACGAACCCAGCTTGGCCAACACCGGGTTGATCCGCATGGCCGCCACGGTAGTAGCAGGCGGCGCCAACACCGCCCAGCCCTACAATCTCGCCCCATGGCCATCCCCCGCCACCGTCTGGTCTATCTCGGGCTGTCCCTGGCCCTGGTGGCGGTGGTGGCGTTGGCGGTCG
>JBFGJL010000077.1:0-6723 GCA_041577235.1 Acidimicrobiia bacterium
TCGTCTCGACCGCCACCATCGTCAGCAAGACGCTGTTCGACTTCAACGCCCAAAACAACGGCTACGGCACCGGCGTGGGGACCTGGGATCCGGTGTCGACCCCGGAGAGCAAGACCTACCGGATCACCCTCGCACTCCAAGCCGGTACGCCCAACAGCCAGCAGGGCAAGACGGTCACCGCCCTCGGCTTCACCTGGGAAGTGCAGAGCTGATCTAGCCGGCCGGAAGGATGACCCTCCACCCCACTCCGGCCTCCGACCCGGAGAGCCCCGCCCGGCTCTCCGGGTCGTCCCGCGTCTCCCCCCGGCCGGCGGAAGTGGTGCGGTTCCTGGCCGGGCTCGGGTCGCTGTTCGTGATCAGCACCGTCGTCTTCCTGGCGGTGTGGGCGGCGGTGCTGCCGCTGCTGTTCCACTGGAGCCCAGTCGCCATCCTGTCGGGCTCGATGACGCCCGCCATCGACGTCGGCGACGTGGTCGTGGCCTACCCCCACGATGGCCGTGCCCTCGGCCCCGGCACGGTGGCCGTCTTCTGGGATCCGGGGCGGGCGAGCCTGGTCACCCATCGCATCGTGGGTATCAACCCGGACGGGACCTACGTCACCAAGGGGGACGCCAATCCCCAGGTGGACTCGACCCCGCTGGCGCCCGAGGCCGTGGTGGGGGTGGGACGGCTGTTGGTTCCGCTGGTGGGGTTTCCCCAGGTCTGGCTGGCGGGTGGCCAGATGGGGGCGCTGGTGGCGGCCACCTTCGGCTGGTTGCTCGCCCTGTGGACCAGCCGGTGGGGGCTGCGGACCCAGTTCGATCCCTGGGCCAGCGGTCGCCTTGGCGATCGCCCGGCACCGGTCCGGTCCGGGAGGGGACGCCATGCACAGCCTCGCCGGCCCAAGCCGGCTCGGGCGTGGATGGTGGCCGCCATCGTGGCCGGACTGTCGTTGTTGGGCGCTCTTCGGGCCGATGTCCTGCCGGGGATGGGGGCACTCAGCGCCGTCACCTCCAACTCGGGCAACACGTTGGCCGCGGCCGCCACCTTCTGCAGCAGTCCCGGCAGCCAGACGATGCCGGCCACGGCCGATTCCACCATCAAAGAGGACGATGCCAACAAGAACTTCGGTGGCGACTCCCGGCTGGTGGTCCGGCCCCGGGACGGATCGGACCCGAAGCGGAACCGGGCTCTGGTGCGGTTCAACTTGCCACCCCTGCCGGCCGGGTGCAGCGTGACCGGGGCGACCCTGCGGCTCAACGCCGCCGAGGCCAACACGAGCCGGACGATCGCCGTCTACCGGGTCACCAGCTCCTGGACCGAGAATGGGGTGACCTGGAACAACCAGCCCACCTTTGCTGGGACTGCCGTAACGGCTCCGGCCGGAACCGGTTGGCGAACCTGGAACGTCCTCGCCCACGTGACCGCCATGTACCAGGGAGTCAACCACGGATTCATCGTGATGGACGCCAACGAGCTGTCGGGAAGCGGTCAGAAGCAGGAGTACCACTCCCGTGAGTCCGGCTCCAACCGACCCGAGCTGATCGTCACCTGGGGGTAGGAGAAACCGCCGGCCCGGACTCGGCGGCTCGCTGGGCCTCGGCCAGCGTCAGCCGTCCTTCGTAGAGCGCCCGTCCGATCACCACCCCCTCCGCACCGGCCGCGGCGAGGACGGCGACGTCCCCGGCGGTCGCCACCCCACCCGACGCCACCACCGCCATCGCCGGGGCCATGCGAGCGATGTATCGGATCAGCTCCAGATCCGGTCCGGCCAGCGTCCCGTCCCGCTCGATCCCGGTGGCCAGGATCCGGCCCACCCCTGCCACTTCCAGATCGGCCATGACCGCCTCCAGCGGCCGGCCCGGCTCGGTCCAACCGGCCCCGGCCGCCTTCCCGCTGCGGACGTCGACCGCCGCCACCACCCGGTCCGCCCCCAGCTCCGCCACCGCCGCCTTCAGCCAGACCGGTTCCCACACCGCCGCCGTGCCCAGCACCACCCGCTCTGCTCCTGTGGCCAGAGCCCTAACCGCCAGCTCCCGACGACGGATTCCTCCCCCGATCTGATAGGGGATGCCAGCTTCCCCCAGCCGCTCCCACAGTCCCTCGTCGGGGGTGCCGCTGCGAGCACCCTCCAGATCGACCACGTGCACCAGGCGGGCCCCTCGCCGGCACCACTCCTGGGCGACCTCGACCGGATCCCCGTCGTAACGGGTCGGTGCCGCGAAGTCCCCCCGCCGGAGCCGCACCACCCTGCCGGCCAGCACGTCGACGGCCGGAATCACCAGCATGCCGACCACCCCCCAACCTGCCATTCCACGCTCATCTCCAATCCCCGCTTTTCCACTGTGCTAGCGTGCTACAACATTATAAGGTACAGCCGCTGAGGTACAGCCGGGCCGTGGGCGAAGGGCCACGGACGGCCGGGCGGAGGTGAACGATGACGGTCGACGACGATTGGCGCACGGACGACACCCGGGCCTTGTTCGAGGCCGTGCTGTCACTGCGGACGGTGGATGAGGCCGCCGCCTTCTTCCGCGACCTGTGCACCCGGCGGGAGTTGGAGGACCTCAGCCACCGTTGGGCGGTGGCCCGTTTGCTCGATCGCCGCCTCCCCTACCGGGAGATCGCCGGCCTCACCGGCGCCTCCACCGCCACCATCTCCCGCATCAACCAGTGGCTCCGTCACGGCACCGGTGGCTACCGCCTCATGCTCGACCGGATCGGCTCCGGCGATGAGTGAGCGCCTGACCCTGGCCGTCCCCAACAAGGGACGTCTGCGCGAACCGTCACTCGAGTTGCTGACCGAGGCCGGCCTCGCCTTCGAGCTGACCGAGCGGGCGCTGTCGGTCCCGGTCGGCAACGTGGAACTGGACCTGCTGTTCGTCCGCACCGACGACATCCCGGAGATGGTGGCCGACGGAGCCGCCGAGTTGGGGATCACCGGCCTCGACCTGCTGGGCGAGCACGGAGGGGAGCTGCCGGTTCTGGCCGAGCTCGGGTTCGGCCGCTGCCGGCTGGCCGTGGCGGTTCCGGCCGAGCTGGCACCGGAAAAGCCCGAAGACCTCGTCGGGATGCGTGTGGCGACGGCCCATCCGCGGCTGGTGGAGCGCTGGTTCGACGATCGGGCGATCCCGGTGACGGTCATCCCGTTGCGGGGCTCGGTGGAGGTGGCGCCCAAGCTCGGACTGGCCGACGCCGTGGTCGACCTGGTCTCGTCCGGCTCCACCCTGCGGGTGAACGGCCTGCGCGTGGTGGGAACGCTGGTGGAGTCACAGGCGGTGCTGATCGGCCGGTCCCCCCAGACGGAACATCCCACGGTGACGCCGCTGGTGACGGCGGTGCGAGCGGTGGTGGCCGCCCGCCGGCAGCGCTACCTGCTGCTCAATGCTCCCGCCGGCGCCGTCGAGACCATCGTCGGGCTGATCCCGGGGCTGGAGGCCCCCACCGTCGTGCCCCTCGCCGAGCCCGGGTGGGTGGCAATCCACTCCGTGGTCGAAGCCGATCATCTGTGGGAGCTGCTCCCCCGGCTGGAGGCATCTGGTGGCCGCGGCATCCTCGTGTTGCGGATCGAGCAGATGATCCCATGAGCACCCCCCTCCTCCGTCGAGTCGAGCTGGGCCGGCTCGATCAGGTGAGCCGCCTCCGGCTCCTGCAGCGATCGGCGGTGCCCGACGCCGAGATCCGACGACGGGCTTCTTCCATCTGCGAGGAGGTCCGGGCCGGAGGCGATCGGGCATTGCGGCGGCTGGCGGCGAGGCTCGGAGGCGGTTTCCGCCCGCTCGCCCCGGAGCAGCTCGCTCGGGCTACCGACCGGGTCGAGTCAGACTTGCGGGCGGCGCTGGAGAGCTCCATCGGCCACGTCGAGCGATTCCACCGAGCCCAGCTCCCATCCGATCTGTCGGTGGAGACGAGCCCGGGCGTGGAGGTCAGCCGCCGATGGACACCCCTGCGCCGGGTCGGGGCCTATGTCCCGGGGGGGAGGGCGGTCTATCCGTCCACCGTGGTGATGACGGTGGTACCGGCCAAAGTGGCCGGCGTCGCCGAGGTGGTGGTCGCCAGCCCGGCCGGGCCGGACGGCTCGGTGGCGGACGCCTTGCTGGCTGCCTGTCATCTCGCCGGCGCCGACGAGGTCTGGGTCATGGGCGGGGCGCAGGCGATCGCCGCCCTCGCCTACGGCACCGAATCGGTCCGGCCCGTCCAGAAGGTGGTGGGACCCGGCAATGCCTGGGTGACCGCCGCCAAGCTGGCCGTCTACGGCGCCTGCGCCATCGACCTCCCGGCCGGCCCGTCCGAGGTGCTGGTGCTGGCGGACCGCACGGCCGACCCCCGGCTGGTTGCGATCGACCTTCTCTGCCAGGCGGAGCACGGGCCCGACTCCCCCGCGGTGCTGGTCACCGACGACCCCCGGCTGCCGGAACGGGTAGACGATGAGATCAGGCGGCTGCTGGTCGGGCTCGACCGGGCCCAGGTCCTCCGCCGGGCCCTGCTCGACCACGGGCAGGCGGTGATCGCCCCCGATCGGGAGTCTGCCCTCGACCTGGCCGAGGCCTACGCCGCCGAACACGTGTCGATCATGACCGCCGACCCCGAAGCCGACGCCAAGCGGCTCACTGCCGCCGGCTCCGTGTTCATCGGACCCTGGTCGGCGGAGTCGGCCGGCGACTATGCGACCGGTGCCAACCACGTGCTCCCCACCGGCGGCTTGGCGGCGGCCTGCGGGCCGCTCGGGGTGGAGGACTTCGGCTCGTGGCGGCAGGAGCAGCGCCTGACCAGAGAGGGGCTGGCGGGCCTCCGCCCCATCATCGCCACGCTGGCCGGGACAGAAGGGCTCACCACCCATCGGCTCGCCGCCGATCTCCGGTTCGACTCATGAGCGCCCCGGTCTACCAGTGGCAGCCGAGCAGCGCCGAGATCGCCCGGCGGGCCGGCATCGATCCGTCCGCGGTGATCCGCTTCGACCACAACACCTCGCCCCGTCCTCCCACCTGGGCGACTGCGCCCGCGATGCTGCCTCTGGCTCGGCTCAACGAGTACCCGGCGGCGGACTACGCCGACCTGCGGGCGGCGGCGGCCGCCTACACCGGCACCTCTCCCGCCCAGGTGGTGACCGGGGCAGGTGCCGACGAGCTGATCGAGCTGTGCGCCAAGGCCTTCTTGCCGCCCGCCGGCCGCGCCATCTCGGCTCCGCCCACCTACGCCCTCTACGCCGTGGCCACGGCCCAGCGAGGGGCCACATTGGAAGAGTCCGACCGCACCGAGCCCGACTTCGCCCTACCCGCCTCCTTCTTCCAGGCGGCGGCCTCTGTGGACCTGGTGTGGTTGTGCGTCCCCAACAACCCGACCGGCCACCGGGACGGAGACGACCAACTCCATCAGATCATCTCGACGACGGCCGGGGTGGTCGTGATCGACGCCGCCTACGCCGAGTTCTGCGGCGATCGCTGGGCCGGGTGGGTGGACCGCTACCCCAACCTGGTGGTGCTCGGCACCCTCTCCAAGGCCTTCTCCCTGGCCGGCATCAGGGTGGGCTACTCCATCTCCCACCCCGACCTGGCCGCCCGGCTCGACTCCTGCCGACCCCCCGGCAGCGTCTCCACCCTCTCCGCCGCCATCGCCACCGAGGCTCTCACCCAACCCGAGCGCGCCATGAGCACGGTGGCCGACATCACCCGTCGCCGAGCCGAGCTGGCTGCCGGCCTCGCCAGGCTGGGCCTGACGGTGCTGCCGTCGCTGACCAACTTCCTCCTCACCAGGTGGGGAGCCGACGCTCGGGAGGTGGCAGAGCGCCTGATGTGGGAGCAGGGTCTGGTCGTCCGGGCCTTCCGCCCCGGAGGGCCCCTGGCCGACTATCTGAGATTCACCGTCCGCTCGCTGGAAGAGAATCACCGCCTGCTCACCGCCCTGGAGAGGAGCCGAGTATGAGCCGCCAGGCCGAGCGGAGCCGCCACACCGCCGAGACCAAGGTGCGAGTGGCGCTCGAGCTGGACGGCTCGGGCCAGGCGAGCGTGGCCACCGGGGTCGGGTTCTGGGATCACCTCCTCATCACCTTCGCCCATCACGCCTTGTTCGACCTGGAGGTGGAGACCCACGGCGATCTGGACATCGACGACCATCACACGGTCGAGGACACCGCGTTGGTGCTGGGAGAGACCCTGGCCGCGGCCTTGGGCGACCGGAGGGGCATCGTTCGCTTCGGTGATGCCACCGTCCCCATGGACGAGGCCCTGGCTCGGGCGGCGGTCGACGCCGGCGGGCGGCCATACTGCTCGGCCGATCTGACGCTGCGATCGGACCGGATCGGGGCGTTGAACACCCAGAACCTCCCCCACGCCCTGGAAGCGCTCGCACGCAGCGCCGGGCTGAACGTGCACGTCACGGCCACCGGCACCAATGACCACCACGTGGCGGAAGCGGCCTGGAAGGCGCTGGCGCGAGCGCTGCGGGCGGCGGTGGCGCCCGATCCCCGCCGGGTCGGCCTCCCCTCCACCAAGCAGGCGCTGTGACCCGGGTGGCGGTGGTCGACCACGGCGCCGGCAACCTCGTGTCGATCGCCCGCGGGCTGAGCGCAGCCGGGGCCGAGGTGGTGATCGCCGCCCAGCCCCAGGACCTGACCGGAGCGGCCGGCGTGGTGCTGCCGGGGGTGGGCTCGACGGGCGCCGCGATGGGGCGGCTGCGGGAGGCCGGGTTCGTGGAGCCGCTCCGGAACTGGGACGGCCCGCTGCTCGGCATCTGCGTAGGGCTCCA
>JBFGJL010000078.1:0-6660 GCA_041577235.1 Acidimicrobiia bacterium
CTGGCGCTGACCGACTACCTGGCGGTGGGCCGGCTCGATCCCGACCGGGATCGGGCGATCGTGGCTTCCGTCGCCGCCGCCTGTGCCACGGCCGGGATCACCCTGCTGGGCGGCGAGACCGCCGAGCATCCGGGGGTGGTCGAGCCCCACCACGTCGACCTGGCAGGAACCGCCCTCGGCGTGATGGACCACGACCAGGCCATCACCGGCGAGGCGGTGGCAACAGGGGATCCGATCGTCGGAGTGGCCAGCCCCAACCTGCGGTCGAACGGGTTCTCGCTGGTGCGAGCCGTGACTCCGGAGGCCGAGCTGGGAAACGCCTTCCCCGGAACCGAGCGCACCGTCGGCGAGATGCTGATCGAACCCTCGGTGATCTACGCACCGGCGGTCACGCAGGCGGTCGCCACCGGCGGGGTGCGAGCTCTCGCCCACATCACCGGGGGCGGCCTTCCGGGCAACCTGATCCGGGCTCTCCCCGAAGGAAAGGGCGCCGTCATCCGCCGAGCCACCTGGCAGGTCCCGGCGGTGTTCCGATGGCTGCAGGAGCGGGGCGGAATCCCCGTGGACGAGATGTTTCGCACGTTCAACATGGGAATCGGCTACGTGGCCGTGACCGATCCCGACCGGGTCGACCAGGTGACGGGTGCCTTCGCCGAAGCGGGACACGAGGCAGCGGTGATCGGTGAGGTCGTCGCCGGCGAGCACACGATGCGGATGGTGTGACGCCGGCCTCGAGCGCCGTCCCGGCTCAAGCACTCCCCTCGGCCGACCGATGAGCCTGGGTGGATCTCGGTACGTGGGTGCTCGTCCTGCTGGCGCTGGATGTCGGGGTGTTCGCGGCGCTGCCGCTGGTGGTGCAACGAAGGACCTGGGTGCGGGCCGATCCCCGGATCGAGACGTGCCAGCGTTCGGAACTGCCGGCCGAGGCCCTGCGCTACTTCCACGACCTGGCCAGGATGTTGGGGCGCTTCGGTCACGATCTGGTCAGCTACCTGGCCGTTCCGGAATCGAGTCGCGACACCGACGTGTGGCTTGCCTTCTACCAGGACCGGGACGGCACCGAGGGAGTCATCGGGCGCTGTGCGGTCATGACCGTCGGCCAGCGGCGGAAGGTCGAGCGGTCGGTCTCGGTGGCTTCCCGGCTCCGCGAGGGGGCGGGCCGAGTCCTCACCGACAACCTCCCCGTCCCCCCCTTGCCGCCCGCCCCCGACGTCTCCTACCTGCGCGCGCCCCGGCTGGAACCGGCCCAGCTGCTGACGGTGCATCGCCGGAGGGTGCAGGAGAGCGGACACCCAGTCCGCGCCCATCCGATGGCCGGCCCCGAGATCATGGAGTTCTTGTTGGGGGAGCTGGGGGGCCTGCTGGCGCAGGGGGTGGCGCTCGGGTATCTGGAGCCGGCCCGAGACGGCCGGCATCGCCTGACGGTGCGGGGGGCGTACCGGCTCACCTGGCCGAGCTTGCCCGGGCTACGGCGGCTGGCGGCCTGGCCGGGCAACCGGCAGGCTGGGCGACTGCTGGCGGCCGCGTCGCCTTCGTAGGATGAGGCCGGTGTCTCGACTCCTCGCCGGCGGGCTGCTGCTCATGGCCGTGGCCTGCACCAGCTCTTCCCCGTCGCCGACGGCCTCTGTGGCCGACCCTTCCCCCACCACCCCGCCCTCGACCGTCCCGGAACCGACCGGGGCGGAACTGGCGGCCGAGCGGCTGGCCTCGACCGAGCTTCCCGCCTTCGACCTCCTGGCCTGGTCGCAGCGCCTCGGGCTGGTGGGAGCAATCACCCCTCCGGCCGGCGACGAACCGTCGCAAGTGGGAGATCGAGCCCTGTTCAACGTCTTCGACTTCTCCGGAGCCCGCGAGGTGGTGGCACAGCTGGTGGCGGCCAACCAGGTGGTGGCGATGTGGTTGGAGGATGGGGTCGAAGCCGACCCGGAGGTGCTGCAGGAGGCCGCCGAACGCTTCGCCTCGGAGATCTACCCAACGGTCCGACGCCACTACGGTGAAGAGCCCTCCCCGGGCATCGACGGCGATCCCCGTCTCCACGTTCTCCATCTGGCCGAGCTTGACGGGTTCGTGGGCGAGTTCTCGAGCGACGACCTCCATCCCCGTCAACTGGTGCCGGAGTCGAACCAACGGGAGATGTTCTACGTCAGCCTCGACCACCTCGAGCTGGGCAGCGACGACTACTACGCGACCCTGGCCCACGAGTTCCAGCACCTGGTGCAGTCCAACACCGATCCCTCCGAGCCGCTCTGGTTCCAGGAAGGCATGGCCCAGCTGGCCGAACGGCTCACCGGGTTCGACGTGGTCTCCACCGGCAGTGGGTTCCTGGCCGACAGCGCTGTCCAGCTCGACGCCTGGTCGCCCGTCCAGCTCGACGTCCGCCACTACGGGGCCGCCTACCTGTTCGCCCTGTACCTCTGGGAACGGTGGGGGGAGGCAGGGCTGGAGGCGATCACCTCGGAGACGGCCGACGGCATGTACGGGGTCGCCAAGGCCCTGGAGCGCACCGGATCGGAGCCGCTCGCCGAGGTGTTCGCAGACTGGACCGTCGCCAACTACCTGGACGACGAGACCATCGGCGACGGCCGCTACGCCTACCGGGGCGAGACCTTGCTCCCCATCTGCCCCCGGGTCCACCCGGACGCCTATCCCTACCAGGCGGATCGGTCCCTGCCCCAGTGGTCCGCCCAGTACGTCGAGATCACCGGGACCGGGCCGTTTCAGGTCGAGTTCGCCGGTGAGCCCGAGGTCCCGCTGCTGCCCATCGAACCCGCCAGCGGTAGCTCGTTCTGGTGGTCCAACCGGGGTGACGGTGTCACCACCACGCTCACCCGCCGTTTCGACCTCACCGGAGTGGACGAGGCCACCCTGGGCTTCCTCACCTGGTTCGACCTGGAGGATTTCGCCGACTTCGGCATGGTGCTGGCCTCGGTGGACGACGGCCAGACCTGGGAGATCCTGCAGGGCCGGCATGCCGAGCCGGCCGACTGGCTGGCAGAGGGAGCATTCATCTACACGGGCGCCAGCGACGATCGGGGCGCCCCCCGTTGGCTGCGGGAGCGGGTGAACCTCACTCCTTTCGCCGGCCGAGAGGTGCTGGTGCGCTTCGAGTACACCACCGACAACTTCCACGCCCGGCCGGGATGGGCGATCGACGACATCACCATCAGGGAGATCGGCTATGGGTCCGACGCCGAGGAGGACGACGGTTGGGAAGCGGAGGGCTTCGTCCGCACCGTCAACCGGGTCCCGCAGGGATGGGCAGTGGCGCTGGTCGAACAGAACGCCTCCAGCACGGTGACCGAACTGAAGGTGGGAGCGGACGGCATCGCCTCGAGTGGGTTCGAGCTGGCGGGCGCCGAGCGAGCGGTCCTGGTGGTGGCCGCCCATGCCCCCGGCACGGTCACGCCGGCGACGTACCGGCTGACCATCGAGGGGAACGGACGGGCCCGGGTGGAACCGGTGGGTGACGCCGATTTCGCCGACGACTTCGCCGACCCCTGCAGCGGCTGGTTCGTCGAGGAGTCGGAGCGCTCCCTCATCGCCTACCGCGACGAGGCACTGACGCTGGAGGTGCCGGGCCCGTACTCGGAGGTGATCACCACGCCGGCCCGCAACTTCTCCGACGTGACGGTCGAGGCGACGGTGGCCTTCGACGGCGACGTCGTCATGTCGGCCGGGGTGATGTGTCGGGTGGGCCCTGCCGGTGACTATCTGTTCGAGGTGGCGAGCGACGGTTCCTACAGCATCAGTGCCGCCGCCGGCCAGGATCTGGCGGTGCTGGTCGACTGGACGGAGTCGGAGGAGGTCCGCACCGGCAGCGGGGCCGAGAACCACCTGTCGGCCGACTGCCTCGGGTCCCGGCTCACGCTGCGGATCAACGGAACCGAGGTGGCCTCGGTGTCCGATTCGCGCCTGTCGGCGGGAGACGTCGGCCTCTTCGCCTCCAGCTTCGAAGAGGCGGGGGCGCGCGCCCAGTTCGACGACGTCTCGGTCTACCGGAGCGAGGCGGGAGACGATGTCGTGCTCTTCGACGACTTCTCCGACCGTTCGGGGAACTGGCCCGAGGAGGACGGCCGCATCGGGCGCCTCGCCTATGAAGAGGACGCCTACGTCCTCGAGGTCAAGCGACCCGATCGCTATCAGGAGGTCTACGCCGAGCAGGAGTTCACCGGCCCCGTCGTCGAGCTGCGAGTGCGGTTGGATCGCACCACCCTGGACGGGACCTGGGGCATCTCCTGCAACGTCCAGCCCAACGGGGACCGGGTGGACTTCACCATGGCCGGCGGCTTCTACACCGTGGGCGAAGTCGTGAACGGCGAGTACCAGACGGTGGTCGACTGGGAGGGGACCGATGCCTTCGTCTCCCGACCTGGCGGGATCGATCACGTTGCCGCCGACTGCGGACCCACCCTGCGGTTGACGGTCAACGGGGCACGACTGGTGGAGCTCGACCGGGCCGGGCCGGGTTCGGGAGACGTGAGTCTGTTCGCCTACGCCTTCGAGCGCCCCGGTCACCAGTTGGTGGTGGAGGACCTCGTGATCCGATCCCCACGTTGAGTGAGTGTGGCACAATCACGCCCGTGGTTCCTCCACGCCGTGCCCGATGCCACCTGTTCGCGGCTCCGTAGCGCCGGCGACCGATCCCATCGCTCGCCGCACCAGGAGGAGGAGACCATGACCGATTTCTCGAGCCGCCACCACGAGGTCATCGCCGGAGTGTTGGGTTTCGACACCCAGCTGGAGATCGACCGGGCCGAAGGACTGTGGGTGTACGACGCCGGCGGCCGGCGGTGGGCCGACTTCGCCTGTGGGACGGCGGTGGCCAACCTGGGGCACAACCATCCGGCCGTGGTGAAGGCGGCCCAGGAGCAGCTCACCCGCCTGGTCCACGCCGGGTGCGTCTTCCGCTACGAGGCGCTGGTCCGGGCCGGAGAACGCCTACGCGAGATCACTCCTCCGACCATCGAGCGCTTCGGCTTCGCCAATTCGGGTGCCGAGGCGGTGGAAGCGGCGGTGAAGCTCGCCAAGAAGGTCACCGGCCGTCAGGGGGTGGTGGTGTTTCGAGGCGGGTTTCATGGCCGGACGATGGGAGCAGTCACCTATACCACCTCGAACGCCAAGTACCGGGATGGCTACCACCCGGTGTTGGGGTCGGTGTTCGTCGCCCCCTTCCCCCATCCCTACCGGTGGGGAGCGACCGAGGAGGAGGCGGTGGACCTCTCCCTCGACGAGCTGGCCCGTCTGTTCAAGCACGAGGTCGGCCCCCACCAGCTGGCCGCCTTCCTGCTGGAACCGGTGCAGGGTGAGGGCGGCTACTACCCGGCGCCGGCCCCGTTCCTGCGGGAGCTGCGTCGGCTGGCGGACCAGCACGGCATCTTGCTGATCTTCGACGAGGTTCAGACCGGCTTTGGACGAACCGCCGCCTGGTTCGCCTCCGACCACTACGACGTCGACCCCGATGTGGTCGCCCTCGGAAAGGGCATCGCCAACGGGCTTCCCCTCTCCGCCTATGGAGCATCGGCCGAGCTGATGGAGCGGTGGCCGGCCGGCTCGCACGGGACCACCTTCGGAGGAAATCCGGTCGCCTGTGCGGCGTCGGTGGCGGTGATCGACACGATGGAAGCGCTGCTCCCCCACGCCCAAGCCCTCTCCGCCCGCGCCTTCGAGCGCTTCCGCAAGGCCCAGGCCGATCATCCCACCATCGGCGACGTGCGCGGTTTGGGCCTGATGATCGGAGTCGAGCTGGTGGCCGACCCCGAGTCACGCCAGCCCGATCCGGCGGCGATGGAGCACGTCTCCGCCTACGGCCTCGACCACGAGTTGATCGTGATCGCCTGCGGGCCCGACGGCAACGTCATCCGGTTCATCCCTCCCCTGATCACCCCCTTCGAGGAGCTCGACCGGGCGATCGACGTGATCGAAGAGGCCCTCGGCACCTACGAGCTGGGGTGATGTCGGGAACCGCGGCTGCGGGCGAGCCGTCCAATCGCGCATGAAGCGGATCCTGGTCGGGCTCGCCCTGATGGCGGCGAGTTGTGGTGGGGCCGCCGAACCGGTCCCGGGACCGGAGGTGGCCGACGGCCCCGATGACGTCGTCTTGGCGGTGGAGCTGGAGGGGGGGTTCGTCCCGGTCGAGGTCAATCTCAACCGCATGCCCCGCTTCCTGGTGACAGGAGACCGCCGGCTCATCTTCGAGGGCCCGGTCGTCGCCATCTACCCCGGTCCGTTGCTGCCCAATGTGCTGGTACGCCCCCTCGATGAGGCGGAGTGGGATACGCTGCTCTCCGCCATCGTCTCCACCGGTCTGCCCGAGATCGACCGGATCGAGGAGCGGGAGGCGGAGGCGACCGTGGCCGACGCCCCCACTACGGTGGTGACCTTCCGCGACGAAGCCGGTGAGCACGTCCACTCCGTGTACGCCCTCGGCTTGGACGAGAACTCTCACCCGTTGCTCGACCTCATCAACCACCTCGAAGCGCTGGCATCCTCCGGACGGGAGCCGGCCGCTCCCTACCAGCCCGACGGGTTCCGGGTGCTGGCCATCGGTGCCGCTCCGGCCGGCGAGGCGGAGGAGCTGATCGTGCCCTGGCCGCTGGAGGTGGATCCGGGTCAGTGGCCCGAGACCCCGGCCATTCCCGACTTCCACTGCGAGGCGGTCAC
>JBFGJL010000079.1:0-6620 GCA_041577235.1 Acidimicrobiia bacterium
CCGCGTTGGCCTCGGCCAGCCGGGCCTCGTCGGCCGCCCGCTCCAGCTGTCGGGCCGCCTCCAACAATGCGGCTTCGGTCCCCGACCCACCCCGCAGGGCGTTGGCCGCCTCTCGCAGTGCTTCGGCCAGGGCTTGGTCGGATCCGGCCAAGTCGGCTGCCCGCGCCGCCAGTTCCAGGGCGGCCCGGCGAAGCTGATCGCGGCCGGCCTCGCCCAGCCCGGCCGCCAGGTTCCGCAATTGCTCGGCCGCAGAGCTCCCTTCCGCCACCGGGTTCTCCTCCAGCCTGCGCTCCAGGCCCGCCAGGGCGGTCTTGCGGGCGAGGTCGGTGGGGTCGGCCGCCGCGGCCAGCGCCTGGCGGGCCTGGCCGAGGAGGGAGATCGCCTCTTCCAGTCGATCCGTCTCCCGTAGCCGCTCGGCGATCGCCCGGACCTGCTGGGCCACCTCCGGGGCCAGCGCCTCGGCCTGGCGCTCCAACTCCTCCGCCTGCCGCTCGATCAGTCCGGCTTCGGCCCGCTGCGCGGCCAGGACGACGTCGGCCGGTGAAGGGATCAGGGCCAGGGCCAAGGCCGCCACCAGCGCCGCCGCCGCCAGCGCCGGAACCGGTCCAGCCGGCAGGACCGGTGCCAGGCGCACCACCGAACGGCCTTCCGCCCACCGAGCGGCCGCCTCCACCTGCCGCACTTCCGGCTCGGCCAGATGCGGTCGGGCCGCCAGCTCCAGCGCGGTCGTCACCCGGTCGTAACCCCCCAACCGGCGGTCGACCGCCAGGGCGGCGGTGGTCGGTCCCGGCCGGCGCAGCAGGGTCCACCCGATGACACCTGCCAGACCTACTCCGCCGACCACCAGCATCACCGGCTCGGCCCAGGGTAGGACCACCACTCGCGCCACCCCGATCAGGGCGGCGGCCAGAGTCGAGGTCACCGCCACGGTGAACGTGGAGCGACGGGCCAGGAGTACCGCCAGCAGCCGTCGCCGGGCAGACCCGACCAGGGAGCGGAGCGACTCAGGAAGCGGCACGTCTCGATCTCCTGAGCTCGAGGCGGGGCGATTCGGGCGCACGGACCAGCTGCGAGGCGCGAACCAGGGTGAGGACCGACATGAGGGCATAGATGCCGAGGGTGCGCGGCCACAGCGGGCCGCGCCGGGGTGGGTCGGGCGGCGCCCCCTCGAAACCGGCGAACCCGTCCGGCGTCTGACCGGAACGCTGCAGCAGCAGCATGTCCATGGCCGTGAAGACCCCAACGACCGGCGCCGCCTGTTGGATGATGGGCTCGTCGACCGCCGAGACCAGCCCGAAGTAGGGGTTCACCCACAACGAATACAGTTCCCTGCCTTCCGGGGGGAACGGGTCGCGATCGGAGGCCCGGAAGGCGAAGATCTCGGCCACCAGCAGGATGAGAGTGACGAACCCGATCAGCAGCGTCCACAGGTAGGCACCCGCCACGGCCCCGCGGGTGGTGCGGGCCCGGGCCGACACCCAGATGGACAGGCACCCCAGCATCACGGCGGTGGCCAGGATCATGCCGAGACCTGCCACCACGTCGCCCAGCGCCACGCCTCCGAACAGATTGGGGAGCGCCAACACCGGCGTCACCGCCACCAACAGCAGCACCAGATACGCCATCGACGACCCCAGCTTCCCGAAGATCAGCTGCCGGGGCGTGAGCTGGCTCACCTGCAGCAAGGGCAGAGTGAGTCGCTCGCGCTCGGAGACGATCGAGAGCGACACCACCCCGGGGACCACCAGGATCACGCCCGAGAGCAGCAGTAGCAACAGCAGCTCGAACATGAATCGTCCCATGAAGGCCGAGGCGAGCAGCGGGCCCCCGAAGCCGAAGCCCTGCTCGGCCACCAGCCGGGCCAGCAGGTAGATCAGGTAGCCGATCAGCCCGATGGCCAGCAGCCACAAGGTGAAGAAGGTGGCCGCCCGCGGCCGGCGAAATCGCTCCTTCAGCTCCCGAGCCATCACCGGGTTCACGGCCCGCCTCTGTCGTCCGTGATCTTCAGGAACAGCTCCTCCAGGCCGGCGGACTCGACCTTCCATTCGTACACCACCATCCCCAGACCCACCAGCTCGGCCAGCATCCGGGCAGACTCGTCGTCCCCACCGGCCAGCAGGAAGCGGACCAGGCCCCGCTCCACCCCCACTTCCTCGACCTCGGGGTGGGTGCGAAGGTGGTCTTCCACCCGGTCGACGTCCTCGTCCGACACCCGGGCGACCACCCGCCGGCTGCCGGACAGGGCGGTGCGGATGTCATCGATAGCGCCCTGGGCGAGGACCCGACCCCGGTCCACCACCGCCAGGTGCGAGCAGATCCCCTCCAACTCGGACAGGATGTGCGACGAGATGAGGACGGTCTTCCCGAGCCGGCCCAGCTCGGCGATCAGCTCCCGGAGGTGGACCCGGGCGCGGGGATCCAGCCCGGAGGCGGGCTCGTCGAGCACCAGGATGAGCGGGTCGTGCACCAGGGCCCGGGCGAGCGACAGCCGCTGTTTCATCCCCCGCGACAAGGTGTTCACATCCGCCTCGGCCCTGTCTTCGAGGTCGACCAGGGTGAGCAGGTCGCGCACCACCGCCGCCCGCGATCCCATCGCCACCCCATGGGCGGCGGCAAAGAACTCCAGGTACTCGGTGGCGGTCAGACTGTCGTAGGTGCCGAAGAAGTCGGGCATGTAGCCCAGCAGGCTTCGAACCGCCCTCGGGTTCGTCTCGGGGTCGGTTCCCGCTACCCGCACCGACCCCCCGTCCCGAGCGAGGAGGGTGCTGATCATGAGCATCGACGTGGTCTTGCCCGCCCCGTTGGGTCCGATGAGACCCATCACCACCCCCTCCGGGACCTGCAGATCGGCCCGATCGAGAGCTCGCACCGATCCGTAGCGCTTGTCGACCGAGTCGAACTCGATGATCATGCCGCCTCCCAGGTGACGGTCACCAACCCCGGACGGAAGGGCTGGTCGAGCCGACGAGGATCGATCCGGACCACCAACTCCCCGCCGGCCGAGATGTGGCGGCGGCGGTCCAGCTCGGGAGCTCCCAAAGCCACCTCGGTGAACGTTCCACTCTCCCAGTCGAAGACCTCCACCCCGTCCGGGCCTCCCGCCCCTACCCGGAACGGCCCGCCCGCACCGGTGGGAATGAGAAAACGAAGGTCGAGGCGGTCCGATTCGATGAAGAGGAACCCCGGGCCCTCCTGGAATGCCTGGCCGGTCTCGCCCAACGACAGGATCTGCCCGGTCGCCCGTCGTAGGCGGGTCGCGTCGGCGTCGGACAGATCGATCGGCAGCAACACGAGGGCCGGACCCGGCAGGCTGCGCGAGGCGCCGTCGATGACCACCTCCGGAGCCACGTCGTCGGTGAACCCGAAGAAGATGTATCCCGACATGAGGTCATCGCCGTGGAGGGCAAAGGCCGCCTCGCTGAGGGGGTAGACCCGCTCCCACAGCCGCTCCTCGAACCGGGTGGCGAGCACCGCGTCTGCGATGGGTTGTGATCCGAAGAAGTCCTGCACCACTCCGGCCGGGTCGGACAGCTCAGCCGTACCGGAACCTCCGGTCGGAAGGTTGCCGGGGGCAGCCACTGCCCGTCCGGGGACGGCGATGCCCCACGACCAGAACGCCCACGGGGAGTCATTGACCACCTCCACCTGGAGTGCGTCCTCTTGCAGGGTGGCCTGCAGCTTTGGCAGCGCCTCGTCCACCGACCACTCGGCCTCTACCCCGGCAGCAGCCAGCCGCTCCACCTCGAACTCGACCCGGTTGCCACTGGCGAGGGCGGCGGGCTGCAGTGCGACCCCTTCGAAACCGAAACCGGGGGCATCGAAGGGAAAGGCCGACCACTCCTCGGGCAGCTCCAGCACCCGGCGCCCGGAGGCCCCGCTGACCAGCACCACCGCCGAGCGAGCGGTGGCGCTCGCTCCCCCGCCGATGACGGTGGCCTGCCGCGCGATCTGACTCCCGACCTGGCGCCTTCCCCCCGCCCAGAAGCCGCCGACGGCCAGCAGGCTGATCGCCGGGATCACCACCCACACCAAGTCCCGCCGGCCTCGGCGCTTCAACGCGGCAAAGGCGATGGGACCCGCCACCGCCACATAGCCGAGGATGGCCACCAGCAGCCACGAGATTCCCGGCACCAGCCCCCCCTCCGACTGGGTGGCCGCGTTGACCAGGCCACCAGACGCCGGGAAGGCGTTCTCGCCGACCGGAGCGAGGGCCGGGGTTTGGCGAAGGATCCCCCGCCACGCCTCTGCCGACACCCCCTCCGCCGACTCCACCTCGATCAGCTCTCCCCGGCCCACCCGGGTCAGCAGGGCGGCACCGGGCAGGCCGGGCACACCCTCTCCGGAGGGTCCCACCGCGGCCAAGTCCTCATCCCGGGCCACCACCCGTCCGCCTCGTCGAATCCAATCCACCACCGCTTCCCGCATGTCGGGCTCCAGCCCGGCCAGCTGCCCCGGACCGGCCACCAGATACGCCACCGGCGCCAGCCGATCCATCTCGTCCGGACCGACCGTGACGGGCGCCGCCGGTGCATCCAACGGCAGGGTGCGGACCCCGTTCAGCGTGCGTTCCAGATCTCGAGCTCCGAGCAGAGCCACCACCACCTCGTCCCTCGGCACCCGGGCCGACACATCGGTAGCTCCCAACACCTCCCCACCCGACACGACCTGGAGGCGGATCAGACCCGACGCCTGGACCGGTGGGACAGTCACCCGGTAGATCTTGCGGGAGTCGGCGGCAACCTCGATGGGAACCGCCACCCGCGCGGTGGGCGTCGTCACCACCAACTCCCCGGTGACCAGCAGGGGCGAGCTCAGCTCGGCCGTGACCACGACCGAGCGATCGGGATGAACGAAGCCGCCCACTCCCACGCTCCCGTCGATCGTGACGCTCTGGGCCGCAGCCGGAAGACCGGCGGCGAGCACGCCCGCCAAGGTGGAGAGGGCCGCGATGGCCCAGACGGCGACCCGCCCCTGCATGTCTGTCTGACGTTCACGGAGGCGCATCGGTTCCGCTCGACCTCCCCTGAATCTCCCGGAGCGACAGCCCCGGCCGTGAGGGTCGGAGCCGGGGAGCCTAGCCGCCGGACCCCTCCATCTCCGCCACCGACGAGGGACGGGAAGCGACCGCCACCCCGACCGCCAGATCGCGCGCCCGGGCCTCTGCCCGCGGGACCATGGTCTGGCCGAAGGGGACGAAGGCGGCCGCCGCCAGCTTCAGGTGCGCCAGCGCGAAGGGGATTCCGATCACCGTCACCGCGTTCAACACGGCCGCCACCACATGCCCCAGCGCCAGCCACCATCCCGCCAGCAGGACCCACACGACGTTCCCCACGGTGGACGTGACCGGACCTGCCCCGGGCCTCGCCACCATCACCCGCCCGAATGGCCAGGCCGAGAACGAAGCGAGTTTGAGGGCTTGGATCCCGAAGGGAACGGTGACAATCAACACCAACATCAGTAGGCCCGCCACGGCATAGCCCAAGGCCAGCGGGAGCCCTCCCAGCAGCAGCCACAGCACGTTACCCAACAGCCGCAGCACGTCAGCGGACCCCCTCGGCCCGATCGAGAGCCTCCCCCACCGCCAGGACCCCAACCGGCTCTCCGTCCTCGACCACCAGGAACACCCGGTTCTCGTCCCGTTGCAAGCTCAGCAAGCGCTCGATGTCGGTGCCCGGAGCCACCACGTCGTCCGGACCCACCGGACGCATCGCGTCGGCCACCCGCATCCGGGCGATCTTGTCTTCGGCCAGAGCCGCCACCGCCGCCGTCTCTATCACCCCCACCGTCTTCCCCCAGGGGTCGACTACCGGATACCAGGCGGGGCGGCCGCCGGCGGGTCCGGTGGCCCGGAACACGTCCAGCGGAAGCGCCGGTGACACCGAGGTGGTGGTCGGCTCCATCAGATCGGCAACCCGCAGGCCCCGCAGACTGCGCGCCTGACCGGCCGGAGAACCGGCCACGGTGGCGGCTTGGAAGAGGAACCATCCGATGAACGCCAGCCACAGCCCGGCCGGGCCGCGGGTGACGTAGGCCCACAAACCGAACAGGACCATCAAGGAGGCCAGGCCCCGGCCGGTGAGGGCGGCCACCCGGGTGGCAGTACGGAGCGAACCCGTCCGCCGCCACACGATCGACCGCAGGACCCGTCCGCCGTCCATGGGGAATCCGGGCAGCAGGTTGAAGCCTCCCAGGTAGAGGTTGACCACACCCAGCCAGCTGAACAGGGCTCCGGCCAGCCCCTCCCCAAAGGCTTGCCTGATGGCCAGGAAGCCCAGGCCCACCGCCAGCGACGAGAGCGGCCCGACGATGGTGATGGCGAACTCCTCGCCGGGGGAGCGGGGCTCGTGCTCCAGCTCGGAGACGCCCCCGAAGATGAAGAGCCGTATCCGGCGCACCGGGATCCGCTTGTGCCGAGCCACCAACGAGTGGCTCAGCTCGTGAACCAGAACGCTACCGAAGAAGAGGAGCGCCCCCAGCGCCGCCGCCAACCAGGTGGCTGTGGCGGTGGCGCCCGGGCGCTGATGCTGAAAGCTGAGCTGGAGACTCCAGGTGATGAGGGCAGCAGCGGCAGCGATGATGAAGGTGAGTGCCCAGACACGAGGAGCTCCGGGCGTCGATAC
>JBFGJL010000080.1:0-6599 GCA_041577235.1 Acidimicrobiia bacterium
ACGTCCTCCCGATCGACGTTGCGCTCCACGATCACGAAGTCGGCACCGGTGGCGGCGGCCAGGCCCCGCAGCGCCGACTCCAGATCGAGCTGGTGATCTTCCTGCAAGAGGATGCGGGAGCACTCGACGATGGCCCGCTCGTATTGCAGGCGGCGATGGGTGGCCTCCACCAGCCGCCGAGACTCGGCCTCGTGGCCGGCGCTGGTCCGCAGGGCGGCGCTCTTCTGCCAGTCCACCTCCCTACCCCAGCCGACCGCCCATCCGACCACCAGCAGGGCGACGCTC
Source organism: Acidimicrobiia bacterium (assembly GCA_041577235.1). Taxonomy (GTDB): domain Bacteria; phylum Actinomycetota; class Acidimicrobiia; order Spongiisociales; family DATADW01; genus JBFGJL01. Next base: position 286 of record JBFGJL010000080.1, read on the forward strand.
CCCGCCAAGGTGGGGGGATCCCGGAGGAACTGGAGGCCGGACTCCGGGTTGGCGGCAATGGCCAGCGCCGCATGGATCGGGAAGAAGGTGGCCGCCAACAGCAACCCCCCGGCCCGGCCCCACCACCAGGCGGCCACCGCCACCGGGATGGCGCTGGCGATGGCCACCGGCGACTGCGCCCCCAAAGACTGCCGGCCCTGGTGGTAGGCAACCAGGTACCCCACGATGAGAAAGCCCAAGAGCGCCCACCGCCAACGGCGGAGTCTCCGGGCCGGCGCAGGCGATTCGGTGCTCACGCGGTAGCCGCTTTCCGGTATGGATCCGACCCCTGTTGGATCGGCCCGGCGGCACCGGCGCTTGAGGTCCATCGGGTCGGTAGGTTGTGCGCTGCGATGGAGTGCCAGCACGAACGGGGTGGGTGCGGCCGTGCCCGGGACCACCCGGCACCGAGACCGGGGCTGCCCCCCAACGGTCCCACCGGCTCGAGGAGACGATGACCACCCCCGAGCGGGTGCCGGCCGTTCCCCTGCGGGTACTGGGAGCCGCCGTTCTCTGGGCGTACGCCGGGGGCTTGGCGGCGGCGGTGTTGATCGCGGTGGTGGCGCTGGCCGCCCTGTTGGTGCTGGGCTTGACGTGGTTCATCACCCGCACCACCGACGTCGAGGCGGGCGTGCGGACGGTGGTGGAGGCCGGAGGCTGGTTGCTGGGCCCGATCGTCACCGGCGGCGCCATCTGGGCCGGTACCTACGCCTCGACCCGTTCGGGTTCGTGGCCCAGGACCCTCACCGGCACGATCGGGGCAGTGGCAGTGGGAGTAGCGCTGCTCCTGCTGGGCTCGTCCGCCTTCCTGGCGGCCGGACTGGCGCTGGGATGGGCGATCGCCCTCCCCGCCCGCCGGGCGGGGAGGGTGGCCGCTCGCGGTCTGCCCTTGGTGCTCGCCGGGCTGGCCGCCCCCCGGTTGGACGATCTGGCGACCTTCACGGTGGTCGCCCTGCTGATGGCATCGCCGCTGATGGCGGCGGCCGTGGTCGGTGGGGCCGACCGCCTGTGGGTGGCGGTGGCCACCCGCCGCGCCTCACTGTCCGGGGAGTAGAGGCGAGTAGATTCGCGGGCAGACCAGCAGGAAGGACGTCCCCATGACCGAGAGCGTGCGGGGTGGCACCCCCAGTGACCCGTTTCCCATCGACGGCTTCTCCCACATCGAGTTCTGGACGGACAACGCCTACCAGTCCGCCCAGTTCTTCCGGGCCCTGATGGGCTTCGAGCTGGTCGGCTATCGAGGACCCGAGACCGGGGCGCGGGAGAAGGCTTCGTGGGCGCTGGAGCAGGGAGACGTGCGCTTGATCGTGAGTGGAGCGATGGCGCCCGACCATCCCATCTCCCGTCACGTGCTCGAGCACGGCCCAGGGGTGCACGACGTGGCGCTGGAAGTCCCCGATGCGGCCGAAGCGTTCGACCTGGCCCTGGCCAACGGGGCCGAGGCGGCCGCCAAGCCGGAGACGGTGGATGGCGAGCAGGGGAGCTGGGTGGTGGCCGGTATCCACACCTACGGCGAGACGATCCACTCTCTGGTGGAGCGCAACGGCGTCTGGCCGCCCCCCGACTTCCAACCCCGAGAGGACCGCGTGGCCCAACCGGTCGGCTTCCGGTCGATCGACCACGTGGTCGGCAACGTGGAGCTCGGTCAAATGGACCGCTGGGTCTCCTTCTACGAGGATGTGTTCGGCTTCGTGCTCCTGCGCCATTTCGACGACAAGGCCATCTCCACCGAATACTCGGCCCTGATGTCGAAGGTGGTCTGGGACGGTTCCGGCCTCATCAAGCTGCCCATCAACGAGCCGGCCACCGGTAAGCGGAAGTCCCAGATCGAGGAGTATCTCCAGTTCTATCGAAGCCCCGGCGTCCAGCACATCGCCCTCGCCACCGACGACCTGGTGGCGACCGTGGCCGACGTGCGGCGGCGGGGGCTGATGATGATGAACGTCCCCGACACCTATTACACGGATCTGGTGGAGCGCATCCCTGACCTGGACGCCGATCCCGAGCAGCTGCGGGCGCTCGACAGTCTGGCCGACGAGGACGAGGGCGGGCACCTCCTCCAGATCTTCACCAGGATGCTGCAGGACCGGCCGACGGTCTTCCTCGAGTTCATCGAACGGCGCGGCGCCACCGGCTTCGGCGAAGGCAACTTCAAGGCGTTGTTCGAGGCGATCGAACGCGACCAAGCGGCGCGCGGGAACCTCTGAGCCGGTCGGGCCGAGATCGACCGCTCCCGCCGGGGCCGGCTCGCCACCTGCCGACATAGACTTGGGATCTCGACCGACCGGGAGTCCTGGCATGCCGTACTACCGCCGGGTGGGTGACGTCCCCCCCAAACGCCACACCCAGTTCCGTCAGCCGGACGGGACGCTGTATGCGGAGGAGCTGATGGGGGAGGAGGGGTTCTCCTTCGATTCCTCCCTCCTCTACCACCGCCACCTCCCCACCGCCATCGTCGCCTCCGAGCCGGTCGAGTCGGAACCGGACGACCTCCAGCCCAACCACCCGCTCAAACCGCGCCTCTTCCACACCCATACCCTCAAGACCGGCGGGGACGTGGCGATGGGCAGGCACCTGCTGATGGGCAACGACGACGTGCGGGTGTCCTACGTCGCCGCCGAGGAAGAGAGCCCTCTCTACCGAAACGCGATCGGCGACGAGTGCGTCTACGTCGAGTCCGGTACCGCCCGCTTCGAGAGCGTGTTCGGCGCCCTGGAAGTCACCCAGGGCGACTACGTGGTGATCCCTGCCTCGACCATCCATCGGTGGGTTCCCACCTCCCCGGAGCCGCTCCGGGCCCTCGTGGTGGAAGCGGCCGGCCACATCGGCCCTCCCCGCCGCTACCTCTCGCGCAACGGCCAGTTCCTCGAGCACTCCCCCTACTGCGAGCGCGACCTCTCACCCCCCACCGAACCGCTCGTCGTCGAGGGCGACGACGTCCCGGTCTACGTCAAGCACCGAGCCGGGTTCACCAAGCTCACCTACCAGCGGCACCCGTTCGACGTGGTCGGATGGGACGGCTGCCTCTACCCCTACGTGTTCAACATCGCCGATTTCGAGCCGATCACCGGGCGCATCCACCAGCCGCCGCCCGTCCATCAGACCTTCGAGGGCCCCAACTTCGTGGTCTGCAGCTTCGTGCCCCGCAAGTTCGACTACCACCCCCTGGCCATCCCCGTCCCCTACAACCACCCCAACGTCGACTCCGACGAGATGATCTTCTACGTGGGCGGGGACTTCATGAGCCGCAAGGGGGCCGGCATCGAGATGGGTTCGATCTCCCTCCACCCCTCAGGGTTCACCCACGGGCCCCAGCCCGGCAGTGTGGAGGCCGGCATCGGCAAGGAGGCGACCGACGAGTGGGCGGTGATGGTCGACACCTTCCGCCCCCTCCAGTTCGGTCCCGGTGCCCGCGCCAGCGAGCAGGAGGATTACGCCTGGAGCTGGGCGCGGGGCCCCCAAGGCGCCAAGCCGCGCGGGGTGGAGTAGCTCCCATGCCGGCATCCGACGCCCGCCGGGCGATGCTGGACAACCTGATCGATCACGCCGGTCTGTTCCCCCCCGCCCGCCTGGCGATGGCCGAGGCGGTGGCCGACTACCAGCAATCGGAGCAAGGGCAATTCGGGTGGATCCTGGGGAGGTTCATCTGCCCGGCCTCACGGCTGCAGGAGCTGCTGACCCTTCCCACCGTCCCCGGCCGCCTCAGCATCCTCGTGGATGACGCCGGCGGCGAGGCGGCCAGGTGGCCGGAGCAGGTCGACGCGACGTTGGCCCGGGCAGTCGACCTGGTGGCCGAGCGTTCCGAGGTGGAGGCGGTGGAGGTGCGAGCGCCGGTGGAGGACCCCGATCGGCGGTCGGCCATCGCCGCCGTCGGCCGCCTGCAGCCGGCCATGGTGGCGGTCTACATCGAGGTGCCGATCGACGACGATCTCCCCCACTGGCTGGAGGCCATCGAGCAGGTCCCACTGGCCGGTGCCAAGGTGCGAACGGGAGGCCTCGCCGCCGAGGCGTTTCCGTCCGTCGAGCAGCTGGGGCGGTTCATCGACGCCTGTCGCCGCCGCTCGGTTCCCTTCAAGGCCACCGCCGGGCTCCACCATCCCTTCCGCCATCGCGACCCCGCCACCGGGTTCGTCCACCACGGCTTCGTCAATCTGTTCCTGGCGGCCCTGCTGGCCGCCCGCCACGATCTCGACCAGGCCGTCATCACCGAGATCCTGGCCGATGAGGACGCCCGGCACTTCACGCTCGGACGCGACGAGCTGCGGTGGCGGGAGCTGGCGGTCGAAGCCGGACCGGCCCTCACCGCCCGTCACTTCCTGGCCAGGTCGTACGGAAGCTGCAGCTTCGCCGAGCCGACCGAGGACCTGGCCCGGATGGGGGTGTTGCCGGTCGGGGAGCCGGCGTGAGCGACACCTGGGTCGAAGTCCCACCCGGCTCCGACTTCGGCCTCGACGCCCTTCCCTACGGTGTCTTCCGGCGCCGGGGCCACCAGCCGCGGGTGGGGGTGGCGATCGGTCGGCGGGTACTGGCGCTGGCGGTGGTGGGGGAGGCCGGACTCCTTCCCGAAGGCTTTCCGGTGGAGGTCTTCCGGCGCCCCTCCCTTAACCGCTTCATGTCCCTCGGACCGGTAGCGTGGCAGACCATCAGGGAACGGGTCACCGAGCTGCTCGCCGCCGGCTCCACCTCCCTCCACGACGCCGGTGTGGCCGAGTCCGCCCTGGTCGACCTGGCCGAGGTCGAGCTGCTGCTGCCGTTCACGGTGGCCGACTATGTCGACTTCTACTCGTCGCGGGAGCACGCCACCAATCTGGGACGGTTGTTTCGCCCCGACTCCGAGCCGCTCCTCCCCAACTGGCGCTACCTGCCGGTCGGCTACCACGGCCGAGCCGGCACCGTGGTGGTGAGCGGCACCCCGATCCGGCGGCCGGTGGGGCAATGGAAGCTGGCCGAGGAGCCGGCCCCCAACTTCGGACCCAGCCGAAGGCTCGACTTCGAGCTGGAGCTCGGCTTCGTGATCGGAGTGGGCAGCCAGCTGGGCTCGCCGGTGCTCCCCTCGGCGGTCGAGGACCACCTGTTCGGGGTGGTGCTGGTCAACGATTGGAGCGCCCGCGACCTCCAGGCCTGGGAGTATCAACCGCTGGGCCCGTTCCTGGGCAAGTCCTTCGCCACCTCCATCTCGCCCTGGGTCCTTCCCTGGGAGGCTCTGCGCCCCTTCCGGGTGGCGGCTCCCCCGCAGGATCCTCCTCCGCTGCCCTATCTGCGGGCCCCGGGGAACTGGGGTCTCGACGTCCAGCTGGAGGTGAGCCTGCGGGTCGAGACGATGGAGGATGCCGAGGTCGTCACCCGTACCAACGCCGCCGGTCTCTACTGGACACTGCCCCAGCAGCTCGCCCACCTCACCAGCAACGGAGCACGGATCCGGACGGGCGATCTGCTCGCCACCGGCACCATCTCCGGAGCCGCTCCCGCCAGCGCCGGCAGCCTGATCGAGCTGACCGAGGGAGGCGCCCATCCGCTCCGACTGGGGGGAGGGGTGAGTCGGGCCTTCCTGGCCGATGGAGACACCGTCACCATCCGCGGCTGGGCCGGAGGGGGCACCCGCCCGAGGGTGGGGTTGGGTTCGGTCACCGGGACGGTGGTGGAGGCCGGTTAGCCTTTCCGTTCGATGGCACGGGTTCGGCTCTTCGCCGGTCTGCGAGAAGCCGCTGCCGCGTCCGAGGTCCGCCTGGAGGCGGACACGGTCGGGGAGCTGCTCGAAGCGGCGTGCATCCGGTACGGGGACGGATTCCGGGCGGGACTGGGACAGGCCCGGGTCTGGGTCAACGGCGAGCCGGCCGAGCTCGACCATCCGCTCGGGGCCGACGACGAGGTGGCGCTGATTCCTCCCGTCTCGGGCGGTGCCACCGCCGTCTCGTCGGCGGCCGAGCTGCAGGTCGGGGTGCTGCTGGCGGCAGCGGCGGCGCTGGTGATAGCCAACCTGGCCGGGTCCGCCTGGTTGGCGGCGGCGGTAGTGGGGGTGGCGGCGCTCTGGATCGTCGATCTGGGACGGGAGTCGGCCCTGACCGGTTTCGAGCTGCCACTGGCACCCGGGCTGGTGACCGTATTCGCCGGTGCGGTCGGCGGCCACGTGCTGGGCGCACCTGCCCTGGGGCTGGTGGTGGCGTTGGCCGCCGCTGCCACCCTCGTGACCGGGATCGCCTGGCCGCGGGCACGCCGGCTCGACCGGCTGGCGGCCGGTTTCGTCACCGCGGTCGTGGCCGGACTGGCCGCCGCCG
>JBFGJL010000081.1:0-6584 GCA_041577235.1 Acidimicrobiia bacterium
CGGCGGCGGGGGGTGGCGGCCGCTCCGCAGCCGCTCACCCTGTACGCCTCCACCGAGGTGCACAGCTGCGTCCCCAAGGCGGTCGAGCTGATGGGATTGGGATCGGACGCCCTCCGCCTCATTCCGGTCGACGACCGGTTCGAGCTACCGGTGGATCGGCTGGAGCAGCGGGTCACCGAAGATGTCGCGGCCGGATTTCGGCCGGTGTGCGTGATCGGCACCGCCGGAACCGTCAACACCGGCGCCACCGACGACCTGGACGGTCTCGCCGACCTCTGTGAGCGGCACGGGATGTGGTTCCACGTCGACGGCGCCTTTGGATCCCTCGCCGTCCTGGCTGCCCGCCCTCCTGCCCACCTGGCGGGTCTCGCCCGGGCCGATTCGATCGCCTTCGACCTCCACAAGTGGATGTCGATGCCGATCGAGGTGGGCGGGGTCCTGGTGAAGGACCGCAACGCCCATCGGGCCGCCTTCGCCCTCGTTCCCGACTACCTCGCCCACCAGCAGCGGGGCCTGGCCAGCGGCCAGGACTGGTTCAGTGACTATGGCATCCAGCTGACCCGTGGCTTCCGGGCGCTGAAGGTGTGGATGTCGATCATGCATCACGGTCTCGATCGGTACCGACGCGTGATCCAACGCAACCTTGATCAGACCCGCCATCTGGTGTCGCTGGTCGAAGGAGCCACCGAGCTGGAGCTGCTGGCGCCGGCTCCGCTCAACGTGGTCTGCTTCCGATATCGCGGAGCGGAGCAGGACGAGGGAGCGTTGGAGGCTCTGAACCGGGAGATCTTGGCCCTGCTGGCAGAGCGGGGCGTCGCCATCCCCTCGCCCACCAAGGTCGACGGCCGCTTCGCCCTGCGAGTGGCCCACGTCAACCATCGCACCCGCGACGAGGACTTCGACCTCCTGACCGAGACGGTGATCGACCTGGGCCGGCAGCTGACCGGCGCCTGACCGGGACGCCGGCGGGATTCCACCCAGTGGAACGGTCCGCGCGGAGGCGCACCGCCACCCGTCCGACCGGCAGCCGCTATGCTCATGGTCGATGTCGATGGCGATGTGTGCGAGCTGTCCTAGCTCTCGGGTGGGCCACCCGAGCGCCGCATCGCTGCGCTCCTCCTGACCAGGACTGACGCCTCCACCCGAGAGCCAGCCCCAGCGGCGTCGCCCGGCCACTCGATGAGGAGTCCCCATGGTCACCACCAACCCCACCGTCGACGTCAACGTGCCCCGCTTCAACCAGGCAGCCATTGCCACGATCACGGGAGCTGCCTACGTATTCCAGCTCCGGCCGCTGGTTGGGCTGGCGTTCCTGATCCTGGCGGTCTCCGTGGCAGGAGGACCCCGCTGGGCACCCTTGAGCCGCCTCTACGTGAGCTGGGTCCGGCCCCGCCTGCTGCGGCCCGGGCAGATCGAGGTGGAAGACGCCCGTCCTCCCCGCTTCGCCCAGACACTCGGGATGATCTTCCTCGGCCTGGCCCTGCTCGCCTTCGTGGCGGGCTGGCCGATCCTCGGATGGGTGTTCACCCTCTTGGTCACGGCCCTGGCGGCGTTGGCGGCCGCCACCCGCATCTGCGTCGGATGCCTGATCTACACCCGGTGGTCGAGATGATCGAGGCCAGGCTGGCGGTGCTGGGGTTGGTGGTGGCGGGCGCCTTCGCCGTCGCCGCCCTGCTCGAGCGCCGTCCCCTTGGCCGGCGGGTGAGCCTCCCGGCCGGCATCACGGTGATCATCGGGCCGGGCTGTGTCTGGTGCCGGCGCCTGCTGGATGCCTTGCGAACCCGAGCGCCCCAGGTGGCCGTGAACGTGGTGGACCTCGCCGGCGAAGGGCAACCCGAGCTGTCGGTTCGTTCCCTCCCGACGCTGCTGGTGGTCGACCCCCGAGGCGGGGTCCGCATTCGCCGGAGCGGGCGAGCCGCCCTAGACGATCTCGATCGGGTATTGTCCGACGCCCAGATCGATGGGCCGGCCAGTACGACGGCCTGAAGGCGCGTCACCAGACGGCGCGCAGCACCCACAATCCGCCCATCCCCACCAGGATGGTGGCGAGAACGTTCTTGGTGCGCCAGGCGACCATCGCCGCCAACAACCACGCCCCCACCCGCGGGTCGACCAGATCGAGCGACCCTCGGTCCATCGCCACCGCCGGCGCCACCAACGCCGCCAGCACCGCCGGAGGAATGAAGCGCAGGGCCCGCTGGAGGGGGGCCGGGACCTCGGCGACCCGATCGGCGAGAGCGATGAACAGCACCCGCAGGACGAAGGTGCCGGCCCCCACGATCACGAACACGACCCAGATCGCCAGCGGCCCATACTCGGTCACGACCGGCTCCTCGCCATTCCTGCCCCCGCTCCCACCCCGGCCAGCGCCGCGACGAGAACCCCGAGGTGGTAGGGCATCCCGGCGGCCGCGATCGCCAGCAGGCCGCCGACTCCGGCCGCCACCAGCTCACTCCCTGCTCTGATCGCCGGTACCAGCAGCGCGGTGAACACCAGCGGGATGGCGAACTCCAACGACAGCTCGGGCGGTACGGCCGCACCGAACACGACCCCCGCCATCGTGCCCGCCTGCCAGGTCAGCCACATCGGCAGCGCCAGACCCAGGTAGTAGGCGAACCGGTGTCGGATTGGGAGCCGCTCGGACGTGAAGCGCAGAATCGAGAAGGCATAGGCCTGATCGGTCAGCAGGTAGCCGACCACCGCAGTTCGGCCCCGGCCCAGCCCCACCAGATGGGGCGCCATCGACGCCGAGTACATCAGGAACCGAGCGTTGATCACGAGGGCGGTGGCGACCACCACCGGCAGGGCCGCTGCCCTGCCCAACAAGTCGATGGTGGCCAGCTGGGCAGCTCCGGCGAACACGACCATCGACATGGCGACGCCCTCCAACCGCGAGAGACCGGTCTCGAATGCGGTGGCCCCGACGATGGCGGCGAAGGGAAGCACCCCCACCAGGATCGGGGCGATGTCCCTCATGCCGGCGAGGAGGGGGCCCCGGCCCACCCACGAATCCATCGCCCCTCTCGAATCCGGGCCGGACGAGCCTACCGGCCCGCCGGCCCGGGCATCGTCATGAGGAGCGCTGACGCTCGAACTCGTCTTCGAACGAGACGGCCCGGCGCCGACCGGCTCCGGATCCACCGGCCTGGACCGGCTCGCCTCGGTCGCGATCTCGGTCGCCGTCGCGGTCCCGGTCCCGGTCCCGGTCGCGGTCCCGGTCCCGGTCCCGGTCACCGTCGCGGTCGCGGCCCCGGGACCGGTCGCGGTCACGGCCGCCGTCACGATCGCGCTCGCGACCTCGCCCGCGGTCCCGGTCACCGTCGCGTCCCCGACCACCGCGGTCACGGTCTCGTCCGCCACCGGCGGCGGCTCGCGCCTTGACCTCCTCCGAGACCTCGATCGGCTCGGCCAGTTCGAGGCTGACCTTGCCGGCCCGGTCGATCTCCCGCACCGTCACCTTGACCTTGTCACCGAGGGCCACGTAGTCCTCGACTCGCTCGACCCGGCGCTCGGCATCCAGCTTGGAGATGTGCAGGAGGCCGTCCCGTCCGGGAAGGATGTTGACGAAGGCGCCGAAGCTGGTGATGTTGACCACCTCGCCCTCGTATGTCTCTCCGACCTCGGCTTCGGGCGGATTGGCGATGAGATTGATCCGTTCCCGGGCAGCTTCCAGGCTCTCGGCGTTGTTCGATCCGATCCGAACGAGCCCGTAGGTCCCCTCTTCCTCGATCTCGATCGAGGCTCCGGTCTCCTCTTCCAACTCGCGGATCGTCTTGCCCTTGGGACCGATCACCTCGCCGATCTTGTCGCGAGGGATCTTGACCGTCTCGATGCGCGGCGCCCAGGAATTGAGTTCAGAGCGCGGCCCGTCGAGGGTCTCTCTCATGGTCGCCAGGATGGCCAGACGGGCCTCCTTCGCCTGGGCCAGCGCTCGGGCCAACACGTCCGACGGCAACCCTTGGATCTTGGTGTCCAGCTGCAGCGCGGTGATCACCTCGGCGGTGCCGGCCACTTTGAAGTCCATGTCGCCCAGGGCGTCCTCGGCTCCGAGGATGTCCGTGAGGGTGACGAAATCGCCATCGCGGGCGATCAACCCCATAGCGATGCCGGCCACGGGCTCCAGGATCGGGACCCCGGCATCCATCAACGACAGGCTGGAGGCGCACACCGATGCCATCGAGGTGGACCCGTTGGACGACAGCACCTCCGAAACCAGCCGGAGAGCGTAGGGGAACTGCTCCTCGTCCGGCACCACCGGCAACAGGGCCTTCTCGGCCAGCGCCCCGTGCCCGATCTCGCGTCGTCTGGGGCCGCGCATGAAGCCCGCCTCACCAGTGGAGAAGGGGGGGAAGTTGTAGTGGTGCATGTAGCGCTTCGACTCTTCGATGGAGAGGGTGTCGAGCATCTGCTCCATCTTGAGCATCCCCAGCGTGGCCAGGGTGAGCACCTGGGTCTCGCCCCGCTGGAACAGTCCGGAGCCGTGGGTGCGGGGCACCAAACCCACCTCGGCCGAGATCGGACGCAAATCGGCGGCAGCGCGCCCATCGAGACGGATCCCCTCTTCGATCACCCGGGCTCGCATCATGTCCTTCATGAGCGCTTTGAATGCTCGCCGGGCCGCAGCCAGCTCATCGGCATCCTCCGTGCCGAGCGACTCGGTCACCTGTTGCCAGACCTCGTCCTCGGCGGCGTTGCGCGCTTGCTTATCGGCGATGGTGATCACCCCGGCCAGACCGTCCCCGGCCAGTTCCTCCACCTGCTGGCGCACCTCGGGGGTGTAGTCGACCGCCACCGGCCACTCCACCGACGCCACCTCCACCTGGCTGAGCAGCTGGAGTTGGAGATCGATCGACTCGCCGATGTAGGTCTTGGCTTCTTCCAGACCCTGGGCGACCGTCTCCTCGTTGCTGGCCGGCTGTCCTTCCCCGACGAGCCGCAGCCCGTTCTCGGTCGCACCGGCCTCGACCATCATGATGTCGATCTCGCCCTGCTGGTTGCGGCGACCGGCGACGGTCAGCTCGAAGACAGATTCGTCCAGCTCCTCGTAGGTCGGCATCGGGATCCACGAACCGTCCTTGAGGGCCAGCCGCACGCCCCCGATCGGGCCGTCGAACGGAATGCTGCTCACTGCCAGGGCGGCCGACGCCCCGTTGAGGGCGATCACGTCATAGGCGTTCTCGTTGTCCACCGAGAGGATGGTGGCCACCACCTGGGTCTCACAGCGAAACCCGTCGGCGAAGGCCGGACGCAGCGGCCGGTCGATCAGCCGGCAGGTCAGGATCGCCTTCTCGGTGGCGCGTCCCTCCCGACGGAAGAACGAGCCAGGAATCTTCCCGGCTGCGTACATTCGTTCTTCCACGTCGACGGTCAGCGGGAAAAAGTCGATTCCTTCTCGCATCGACCTGTTGGCGGTGGCGGTGACCAACACCTCGGTGTCACCGATGGCGATGCTGACTGCTCCGTCGGCCTGCAAGGCCAACTTTCCGGTGGCGATGGTGATCTCTTTGCCACCGATCAGCCCACGTACCGTGGCTTCTGGCACGGTTCTCTCCTTGTGTCGAGGAGAGCCGCCAATTACCAGTGGTCATCCCTCCCAGCCAGGAGGGGTGGCAACTGACAACTGGCGAGGCTCTCCGTCCGGTTTGTCTCGGGCCCAGCCCTTCCGCGAGAGAGCGGCCCCAAGGCCGCTCCCCTCGCACCATCTACCGTCGCAGACCGAGTTGTCCGATCAAACGTCGGTATCGCTCGACATCCTGCCTCCGCAGGTAGTTGAGCAGGCGGCGCCGCTTGCCGACCATCATCAGCAGTCCCCGACGGCTGTGGTGATCGTGCTTGTGGAGCCGCAGATGTTCGGTGAGGTGATTGATCCGCTCGGTCAACAACGCCACTTGGACCTCCGGCGAGCCGGTGTCGCTGTCGTGCTGTCCGTATTCCGAGATGATCTCTTGGGTCGTCCTCATGGTGAACAAGATAGAGGGGGGGGTCCGGCGGTGAGTGTAACAGCCGCCCCACCCTCCGCAATCTCACCCAACGGGGTCGACGCCACTGTCTTCCGCCATCGCTTCGAGCTCCAGCTCGACCCGCCACGTCGGGTCCAGCAGCCCCGCCACCACCACCATGGTGGCGGCCGGGTCGGCTTCGCCGAACAACCGCCGGTGGGCCCTGCCCACCGCGTCGGCGTCGGCCGGATCCACGATGTACATGCGGGTGCGCACCACCTGGGCAGCTCCCATGCCCAGCTCGGCGAGGGCGTCCAACGCGATCTGCCCGCATCGGAGCATCTGTTCGTAGGCGCTGTCGGCCGGCGGCCGGCCCGGTGACGGGATGGGGGCGGTGCCCGCCACCAGCACTCGCTTCCCCACCCGCACGGCCCGGGCGAATCCATAGGCAGATTCATATGGAGAGGCGGAGTGGGCCCGTCGCTTCACGCGGTCAGCCGGGCCCGGGCAGCGGCGATGTCACGACGGATCTGGGCGGCCAGCTGCTCGATTCCCTCGAACTTCCGCTCCGAGCGGATCCGCTCCACGAGCTCCAGACCCAGATCGGTCCCGTAGAGATTGCCGTCGAAATCGAGCAGGTGGGCC
>JBFGJL010000082.1:0-6574 GCA_041577235.1 Acidimicrobiia bacterium
CAAGTCGTCCGGCCTGCTCCCCGACCTGGCCGGGTTCGGAACCGAGCTGGGGCTGGCGTTCACCGTCGACTCGGTCACCTTTCTCGGCTCGGCCGCGCTGGTGGCCACCATCGCCATTCCCACTCCGTCGATGGCCGGCGAGCGGAAGGCGATGAGCCGTTGGGATTGGCGGGCGCCGGTGCGGGATCTGGCGGCCGGCATTCGGTTCGTGGCGAGCGAGCCGACGGTGCGGGGTGTCATCCTCGGGATGGCCACCGCCTTGTTCGGCGCTGGAGCCTTCTTCATCTTGGGCCAGCCCTTCGCCCGCACCGTGCTGCTGGCCGGCAACTCCGGGTTCGGGATCCTCATCACCGCCCTCGGCGCCGGGGTGGGGTTGGGCATGCTGGGCCTGGCCGCCCTCGGGTCGGTCTCCGCCCGGCGGGAGGTGGGGTTCTCGGCGAGCCTGATGCTGACCGGGGTGGCCATCACCCTGGCGGCCACCACCTCGACCGTCGGCGGGGCGGCCGGCTGGATCTTCCTGGGTGGGATCGGGGCGGGCGCCTCCTACGTGATGGGATTCACCTACCTCCACGAGGAGGTGGACGACACCCTGCGGGGCCGCACCTTCGCCGCCCTCTACACGCTGGTCCGGACCTCGCTGCTGATCTCGATCGCGGTGGCCGGGCTGGTGGCCGATCTGTTGAACGGCCTGTTCCCTCCCCCGTTCGAGAGCGGGATCAGGGTGTCGCTGCTGTTGGGAGGCACGATCGTGTTGCTGGCGGGGGTGGTGACCTTCGTCGGTGTGTGGCGAGCGCTGCGGCCCTCCAAGCTCACCGACACCGCCTACCAGTCGCTCAAAGACGCCAGTGACGTGTTCACGTCGATTCGAGGACGACGCCGGTCTCCGGACGACCGGTGACCGGCCACTATCTGGCGCTGGAGGGCATCGAAGGAGCCGGCAAGAGCTCGGTCGCCGAAGGCGTGGCGGCGTCCCTGCGAGCAGAAGGTGCCGACGTCGTCGCGGTGCGGGAGCCGGGCGGTACCGAGACGGGGGAGGGCATTCGCCGGCTGTTGCTGCACGGCGACGAGATGGAAGCATGGACCGAAGCCCTGCTGTTCGCCGCCCAGCGAGCCCAGCTGGCCGCCGAGGTCATCCGGCCGGCGCTGGAAGCGGGAACCTGGGTGGTGGGCGACCGGTCCGTGTACTCTTCGATGGCCTATCAGGGAGGCGGGCGCAATCTGGGGGTCGAACGGGTGCGGGCCGTCAACGAGGCGGGCCTGGGCGGTACCTGGCCCGAGTTGGTGGTGTTGCTGAACATCCCGCTCGGCACCGGACTCGGACGCCAACGGGTGGCCGACCGGATCGGATCCCAGGACGACCACTTCCATCGCCGGGTGGCCGCCACCTACCGGCGCCTGGCCGCCGCCGAGCCCGGCCGGTTCCAGGTGGTGGACGCCACCCGCCCGCTGGCCACGGTGGTGGCAGAGGTGGTGGAGGCGGTACGGTCCCGGTGGTGAAGCAAGCCCGCCTGTTCGACGACGTCATCGGGCACGACCGGGTCGTGCGCCTGCTCGGCGAGGAGCTGGAGCGTCCCGCCCACGCCTACCTGTTCGTCGGACCGGGGGCGGTCGGCAAGGCCACCGTCGCTCGACGGTTCGCAGCCGGTCTGCTCTGCCCGACCGGGGCGAACCACGCCCAGCCCTGCTCCTCCTGCCGTCGGGTCGCCTCCGGCAACCACCCCGACCTGATGGTGGTCGAGCCTGAGGGGCGGACCATGATGACGGTTGATCAGGCCCGGTCCACGGTGGCGAGCGCCACCCTGGCGCCGTTCGAATCCGCCCGCAAGGTCATCCTCGTCGACGACGCCGGGATGATGAGCGAAGCGGCCGCCAACGCCCTGCTCAAGACGCTGGAGGAGCCGACCACCAGCACCGTGTTCGTGCTGATCGCCGAGAGCGAAGACGACCTCCCGCCCACCGTGGCCTCGCGATGCCGGACGGTGCATTTCGGGCGGGTGGAGGAGGAGTCGATCGTGGCGGCCATCGCCGCAGGTGGGGTCGACCCCATTCAGGCGGCGGAGGCGGCCCGCATCTCGGGCGGTCGGCCGGGGCTGGCCCTCGCCTTCGCCACCCGGCCGGAGGTGGCCGAGTTCCGGCTGGCCTGGCTGGCGATCCCGCTCCGGGTTTCGCCCCGTCCGGCGGACGCCTTTCAGCTGGCCGAGGAGGTTTTGGCCGGTACCGGACCGCTGCTCGCCTCGATGAAGGAGCGACAGGCGGAGGAGGAAGCGCTGCACGATGGCAAGGCGGTCAAAGACCGGCATGAGCGGGAGCTGCGGCGGGCCTCGCAGGCGCTGGTGGTGTCGGGCCTGGAGATCCTCGCCTCCTGGTACACCGATGCGGCCTCTGCCCAGTTCGGCGGGCCGGTCCGCAACCGGGACGTTCCGGTGGCCGCCCTGGCTCAGGTCCCTCCGGCGGTGGCGGTGGCCCGGGCCGAGCGGGTGCTCGACGCCGTGATCGAGCTGCTCGCCAACCTGCGCCCGCCGTTGGTGCTGGCGACCCTGTTCACCGATCTGGCCGGGGATGCCTGACCACCAGATGCCGCTGGCGGGCAGGCTGGCGTGGCGCACCGTCTGGCCGCTCGGCATTCTGCTGGGCAAGGCGGTCTGGGGGCTCCGCATCCACTGGGAGGCACCCCGTCCGGCCGCTCCCTATGTGGTGGCGGCCAACCACCTCTCCCACCTCGATCCCCCCCTGATCGGAGTCGTGCTGAAGCGTCCCGTCCGCTACCTGGCGGTCGACGAGCTCTACGGAGTGAGCCGGCTGCTCGACGCCACCATCGGGATGTTCGGTGCCATTCCGATGCCACGGGGGCGGGTGCCGCTGGGGGCGCTCCGCACCGCCCTCGCCCACCTGGCCGCGGGAGGGGTGGTGGGGATGTTCCCGGAGGGCCGGAGAGTGGAGCGCTGGGGGGAGGAGCCTCCCCGCCGGGGAGCGGCCTGGCTCGCCACCCGAGCCGGCGTCCCGCTGCTGCCGGTGGCCGTTTCGGGAACCGGTCAGGCCTTCGGTATCGACGATCTTCGCTTCCATCGGGCCCGCCTCCGGGTGGTGGTGGGGAGGGCCATCCACCCTCGGTGGTTCACCACCGAATCCGACCCGGTCGGGGCGGTGACTCGCGCTTGGCGGGGGTGGATGGACGAACAGTTGGGCGGGGATTGAGGCCGGTCAGGCCGGCTCTTCGGCGGCGTCGGCCGCCGCCTCCCGGTAGAGGGCGAAGGTCTCCTCGTCGGCCCGGCCATCATCGATGAATTCGAGGTACTCGCCCACCAGCCTCGCGAAGGCGCCCGGCCCCTCCGACGCGGCCCGCATGTCGAACTGACGGACGCCGCCGTGGCGCCACAGCTGCCGGAAGGCGCCCGGCACCTGCACGGTGGCCCAGATCGGCACGTAGGTGCCGAGATACTCGTAGTGCTCCGGGGCCGACTCGGCCAGGAGACGCTCGTTGGCCGCCAGCCAATCGCGGAACTCGTCCTCCCGGTCCTCCTTGACGAAGAAGCCCCATTCGTAGATGACCCGCACGCAGTTCCCGACCTCGACGACCGCGACGCTACCGCAGTCGCGGCCCGGACGCACACGTCCTCTCCAATCGCGGCCGCCGGGTAGATTGCCGGACGTTGGTCGGAGGTGGCGATGGGCCAGCGGATCGGAGTGAAGTCGACCCAGCTGGGTGACGTCGCCCTCTTCTCCCTCGATCGTTCGCTCACCGGGCAACCGGGCGAGGTCTTCGAGACGATGCCACCGTCCGACGACGGCACCACCGCCGCCGGCCTGGCCCGGCGGCTGTTCGCCGGCGACCCGGCCATCCGGTATGTCTTCGTCGCCTCCAACGAGGTGGTGGTGAGCCGGACGGGCGGCTGGGACCGGAGCGCCCTCGAGGCCGTGACCGGGTTGCTGGGCGGCCTGCTCGTGTTCTACCCGGAGCACCTCACCACCGAAGCCGGTCCGCCGGAACCGGACCCCGCCCCCACCGCCATTGCCGGCCCGGAGGTCGAGGAGCCGCCCGCTCCGCCGCCGGCGGTGGTGGCTCTGGACGAGGAGCGGGAGGAGCTTCGGCGGCTGCACTACAACGCCACCATCGAGGAGATCATCGAGATCCACGGCGACCTCTGGATCGTGCGAATCCTGGCCGACGGTGACCTGCCCACCTGCCGCCCCGGCCAGTACATCACCCTGGCGCTCGGGTTCTGGGAGCCTCGCGTCGATGGGCTGGACGAGGGCCTGACCCCAGATCAGCGGACCAAACTGGCCCGGCGCTCGTATTCCGTGAGCAGCTCGATCCTCGGTGACGATGGCCAGCTGCTGGAGCTGCCCTCCCGCCTGCTTGAGTTCTATGTGGTGCTGGTCCGGGGCGAGGATCCGCTCAGCTTGCCGGCGCTCACGCCCCGGCTCTTCACCAAAGCCCCCGGTGATCGGATCTTCATGGGGGGCAAGTTCGCCGGCCGTTACATGATCGACGACCTCGATCCCGACGCCGACGCCGTGTTCCTCTCCACCGGCACCGGCGAGGCCCCGCACAACCTCATGATTCAGGAGCTGCTCCGCCGGGGCCATCGCGGCCGGTTGCTGTCGGTGGCCTGTGTGCGCTATGCCCGCGACCTGGGCTACGAGGGGGTGCACCGCACGCTGGAGGGGCGCTACCCGCAGTACCGGTATCTCACCCTCACCACTCGGGAGACGACGCCGAAACAGTACATCCAGGACCTGGTGGTCTCGGGCGAGGCGGAAGAGGCGCTGGGCGCACCACTCGATCCGGCCGGCACCCACGTCTACCTCTGCGGCAACCCGGCCATGATCGGCCTGCCCCGCACGGTCGACGGGTCGACCGTCTTCCCCGATCCCCCGGGAGTGGTGGAGCTGCTGGTCGAGCGGGGCTTCACGCTCGGGAGCCGCCGGGAACCCGGCAACATTCACTACGAGGAGTATTGGAAGCCGACCGGTTGACCCGGCGGCGAATCAGAGCCGGAGAGGGGAATCGAACCCCTGACCTGCTCATTACGAGTGAGCTGCTCTGCCGACTGAGCTACTCCGGCGCGGGTCCCGATGGTAGACGAAGCCGCATGACGTTCGGCCCGACTTGTGGGGCTCTGAGCGGTTGGTAGGGTCATGCCGCGCCGACCGAAAACGGGAGCTGCGGTGGCGGATCAGGCCGACTTCGAGCGCGACGCACTGGAGTTCGCGCCCCAGCTGTACTCGGCCGCGCTCCGGATGACCCGCAACCCGGCCGACGCCGAGGACATCGTTCAAGAGACGTTCCTCAAGGCCTACCGGGCCTATCACACCTTTCAGGAGGGCACCAACCTCAAGGCGTGGCTGTACCGCATCCTCACCAACACCTACATCAACCGCTACCGCAAACAGGTGCGACGGCCGTCGGAGGTCGATCTCGGCGAGGTCGAGGATCTCTACCTCTACCGCCGGTTGGGAGCCGAGCAAGCCGGCGAGGCCGCCCGCAGCGCCGAGGATCACGTGCTGGCCAGCCTGGTCTCCGCCGACGTCAAGGCCGCCATCGAAAGCCTCCCGGAGCACTTCCGGCTACCGGTGTTGTTGGCGGACGTGGAGGGCTTCGCCTACAAGGAGATCGCCGAGATCATGGAGATTCCGATCGGAACCGTGATGTCCCGCCTCCACCGCGGAAGAAAGGCACTGCAGAAGGCGTTGTGGGAATTCGCACAGCAGAGAGGGCTGGTCGGTCCGGATGAGTAGAGCCTGCGACGACGCCATGGCCAAGATCTACCCCTATCTCGACGACGAGATGACCTGGTATCGCCGCACCCGGATCAGATATCACCTCCGGCGCTGTCCGCCCTGCGTGAGCCGCTTCGGCTTCGAGACCCGGCTCAGGCGGGTGGTGCGGGAGCGGGCCCAGGAGGAACCGCCACCCGACATGATCATGCGATTGCAGGCCTTTCTCCGGGAGCACCGCGACGACCCTCTGCCGTGACCGGGAGGTTCGCCCGCCGGGGCCACGGGCAGTAGTCTCCACCACCATGGACAAGACCGCCCGCCTTCTCCTGGCAGTATCGGTCCTCCTCCTGCTTCTGGTCCTGGCCGCTGCTCCGGCAACGGCCGGCGCCGAAGGCTCGGTGCTGGCGTGGCAGGATGCTCCCGCCCCGGCCGTCCCCGTGGAGGAACCGCCCCCGGCCGAGGACACTCCGGCCTGGACCTTCCGATACCTCATCCCCACCGTCCTCGTGATCGGAGGGGCGGCGGTGGTGATCACCGTGATCCAGTACTTCGCCCGGGTGGTCCGCACCCGCTATCGCGTCGTCAAGTGAGCTCGGAGGTCCCCTGGTCGTTGGCAGCCCGGGTCGCCAGCCGGGTAGCAGGCACCTACCCCTTGGAGGGTTCCTACCACATGGTGCGCCTGGCCGAGGAAGCTCCCGGCTTGGTGGCCAGAGCCGGGCGGATGGTCGAGGAGGAGACCGGGCTCACCGCCGGCGGCGAACCGGAGGTGGCGGTCGTGTCGCGGCAGGAGTGGGCAAAGCGCAACCTGGGCTCGTTCGCCGCCATGCTGGCCCCGGCCGAGGAGAAGCTGGCC
>JBFGJL010000083.1:0-6557 GCA_041577235.1 Acidimicrobiia bacterium
ACAACACCCAGCCGATCTCCACCGCTGCCTCCTCAGCCACCCGCCGGACGGTCGGGCCCGTAGCTCGACCAGACGATCCGGGGGATCCGACGTTTGAACTCGGCCAGGGTCCGACCAAGCGTGAAGGTCTGCTCGACGGGGAGCTGGCGCGAGGTCAGCAGCAGGTCGTTGCCGAACAGCGCGAACCGGACACCCCTCCCCTGCTCCAGCAGCCAGTCCATCATTCCGGCGTCGACGACGGCAAAGGCGAAGTCGCGACTGGTCGCCCGCACCTCGAATCCCCGATTGAACGCCTCCGATTCGAACTGGATGTCGCGGCCCACGCCGATCGTGTCGGCGAAGCGGCTGGCCAGCCCCTCCGGGCCGATCGTGAGGCGGGGACAGAAGAACGGCACCTGCAGGTGGGCGCAGGAGAACCGCTCGTAGCGTCGGGAACGGTTGCCCTTCGCATCGGTGGTCTCGACCAGATACCAGAAGTCGAACAAGTGCACCTCTTCGCCGCCGAGGGTGCCCCACAGGAGGTTCTCGACCCCCCGGTCGTCCCCCCGCTCGAAGAGGGGAAAGGGCAACGACCGCAGGCCGAGGACGTCGCCATGCGAGTACTGGAATCCGAATCGGGCGGCCAGGGCCGCCGCCTCCGTAGCCCGCTGCCTTCGCTGCCACCATTGGTAGCCGGCCACCACCGCCACGGCCGCCACGCCCACCACGATCAGGAGAGGGAGCAAGGCGGAATCCACGGACGGGCAGGTTAGTTCCTGGCCGGCGGGCATCAGCGACTCCGCAGGGAAACCGGGCCGTACACTGTGGTCGTGGAGCACGGGGATCGCCTGGTCGAGTTGATCCGGAGGTCGGTCATCGGCGAGGACGTCACCGTCGACGGGCCGTTCGGGCCGCGCCGGGTGACCTACGCCGACTACACCGCCTCGGGTCGCTCCCTCTCCTTCATCGAGGAGTACATCCGGCACAACGTCCTCCCCTACTACGCCAACACCCACACCGAGACGTCCGGCACCGGCCTCCAGACCACCCGCTTCCGCGAAGAGGCGCGCGACATCATTCGCAGGTCGGTCGGTGCCAACACCCGGGACCACGTCGTGCTGTTCTGCGGATCGGGGTCGACCGGCGCCATCGACCGGCTCATCGGGGTGTTGAACCTGCGGCTCCCGGCCGACCTGGACGACCGCTACCACCTATCGGATGCCATCCCGGTCGACGAACGCCCGGTGGTGTTCATCGGGCCGTACGAGCACCATTCGAACGAGCTCGCCTGGCGGGAGTCGATCGCCGAGGTGGTCGTGATCGACGAGGACGCCGACGGCCACATCGACATCGGCCAGCTCGAGGCCGAGCTGGGACGGTATCGGGGGCGGCCGCTTCGCATCGGCAGCTTCTCCGCCGCGTCCAATGTCACCGGGATCATCAGCGATGTGGCCGCGATCAGCGCCCTGCTCCACCGCCACGGGGCGCTGTCGTTGTGGGACTTCGCCGCCGCCGCCCCGTACGTGGGCATCGCCATGGGTCCCCGGCCCGATGCCGATCCTCTGGCCTACAAGGACGCCATCTTCATCTCCCCCCACAAGCTGATCGGAGGTCCCGGCACCCCCGGGGTGCTGGTCGCTCGGCGGGAGTTGTTCCGGAACCGGGTGCCGGTGGTGCCGGGGGGCGGGACCGTCGCCTACGTGAACGCCCTCGGACATCGGTATCTGACCGATCCGGAGCACCGGGAGGAGGGGGGAACGCCCGCCATCGTCGAGTCGATCCGGGCGGGTCTGGTGTTCCAGCTCAAGGAGGCGGTGGGAGCCGACCTCATTCAGCGCCGGGAAGAAGCGTTCATCCGCCGGGCCATCGTCTCGTGGGAAGCCGACCCCAACATCGAGATCCTCGGCAACCGCCAGGCCGAGCGCCTGTCGATCGTGTCGTTCGTGATCCGGCACGGGCGACGCCACCTCCACCACAACTTCGTGGTCGCCGTCCTCAACGACCTGTTCGGGATCCAGGCACGCGGGGGCTGCTCGTGCGCCGGGCCCTACGGCCACCGCCTGCTCGGCATCGACCTGGAACGATCCCACCGGCTGGAAACCGAGGTGTTGCGGGGCTGTGAGGGGATCAAGCCGGGCTGGGTGCGGCTGAACTTCAACTACTTCCTGGGTGAGGAGGAGTTCACCTACCTGGTGGAGGCGATCCACCTGGTTGCCCGCCATGGCTGGAAGCTGCTCCCTCAGTACCGGTTCGATCCCGCCACCGGCCTGTGGCGACATCGGGCTGCGCGGACCGAACCGCCGCTCAGCCTGCACGACGTGTCCTGGGAAGACGGTTCCCCGGGGGTGGCTCCCCGCCGGCGTGAGCCGCTCACAGCCCTGCCCCACTACCTGGCAGAGGCGCATCGTATCTTCGCCCGCGCTGCCTCCGAGCTGCCGGACCCGGCCCAATCGCAACTCGACCAGACCGCCGAGTTCGAACAGCTGCGCTGGTTCCCCCTCGCCGCGGAGCTGGAGCCGGACCCCGGTTAACGGCCGGTGGGATCCGGCCCGGTCCGCCGGGTGCTACACATGGCGTGCGCGCCATGCTGTTCCCCACCCTCGACTTCGCCATCTTCTTCCTGGTCGTCTTCACGGCCAACTGGCTGCTCATGCCCAACCAGACCGTCTGGCGGTGGTCGATGCTGGCGGCCAGCTACTTCTTCTACGGCTACTGGGATGTCCGGTTCGTTCCTCTGATCGTCGGCTCGACCCTCGTCAACCAGGCTTTCGCGACGCGGATCGCAGCCCAGCCCGACCCGCGCCGACGGCAGCGGCTCCTGGCCGGGGCGGTAGCCGCCAACCTGGTGGTGCTGGGATGGTTCAAGTACTACGGCTTCTTCGTCGAGTCGGTGACCAACGCCCTGGCGGCGCTGGGGCTCGAGAGCCCACTGCCTCTCCTCCAGATCGTGCTCCCGGTCGGGATCTCGTTCTTCACCTTCCAGGCGCTGAGCTACGTGATCGATGTCTACCGAGGGATCGTCCGTCCGGCTGCCTGGCTCGACTTCGCCGTCTACCTGGCCTTCTTTCCCCAGCTGGTGGCCGGCCCCATCGTTCGGGCCTCCGAGTTCCTCCCCCAGCTCCGGCAGCGGCGCGATCCGCGCCGGATCGACGCCTCCCGTGCCTTCTTCCTGATCACGGCCGGGCTGGTCAAGAAGGTGGTGATCGCCGACTTCCTGGCGACGACGTTGGTGGACCCGGTGTTCGCCACGCCCGGCGAGTTCTCCGCCCTGGAGATCATGGCCGGCTTGTACGGTTATTCCGTCCAGATCTACTGCGACTTCAGCGCCTACTCGGACATCGCCATCGGGGTGGCACTGCTCATGGGATTCTCGTTCCCTGACAACTTCGACGCCCCCTACACCGCCCTCTCGATCCGGGACTTCTGGCGGCGCTGGCACATGACCCTGTCCCGATGGCTGCGGGACTACCTCTACGTCCCGTTGGGAGGCAACCGCCACGGTCGGCGAGCCACCTATCGCAACCTGATGCTGACCATGCTGCTGGGCGGCCTCTGGCACGGCGCCGCCTGGAAGTTCGTGCTGTGGGGCGGCCTCCATGGCGGCTGGCTCGCCTGGGAGAGGTTCCGTCGGGAGCGGCGGGCCGCCGCCGGGTGGACGGAGCCGCCGGATACGAGGGAGCGGAGGGTGGCGAGCCGGATCATCACCTTCCACCTCGTCACATTCTCGTGGCTGTTCTTCCGGGCCGATTCCCTGCAACGGGTCGGCGAGATGCTGACCCGGATGGCCACCGCCTGGGGCGCTGCCCCCCTGGTCACTCCGGCAGTGCTGGTGGCGATCGCGGTCGGCATCGGAGCCCAGTACGTGCCCCGTCCCACCATGGAGCGCCTGCAGGCGGGCTTCTCCCGGCTGGGTCCGGCTCTGCAGGGCGTGACCCTCGGCGCCGCCCTTCTGTTCATCGACGCGTTGGCCAACCAGGACGTGGCCGCCTTCATCTACTTCCAGTTCTGATGGTGAGCGACTCTTCTCCCCCCCGCCGTCGGCCCACCCCGGCCGGCCAGGTCCTGGTGGTGATGGTGGTCGCCTTCGCCCTCGGGTCCTTGCTCAATGCCGCCGCCCTCGAGCGCTCGGCCCGTAACCTCGCCCCCGGGCCCGCCCGCTCGATCGCGGTGGCCCTCACCACCCCCCTGGGGGCGATCAGCCGGACGCTGCTGCTCGACCGGCCCCGAGCCTTGATCGAGGCCGGTTTGGGAAGGCAGCCCGCTCCCCCGCCGGAGTCGGACGCAGCGCGGCCCTTCCCGCTTCCCACCACCAGCGTCCCGCTCGACACTTCTCGGCCAGATCCGGCCGGCGACCTGCGACCGATCACTGCCACCGACCCGCTGCGCGTGTGGGTGATCGGCGATTCGCTGGTGGAGGCGGTGGGCGGGGCCCTGATCCGGCGAGCTTCCACCACCCCTCTGGTCGAAGCCGACATGACCTTCAAGTACGTGTCGGGCCTCACCCGGCCCGACTTCTTCGACTGGCCGGAACACGTTCGCCAGCAGATTCCGCTCCGGCGACCGGAGGCGGTGTTCGTCATGTTCGGAGGCAATGACGGTCAGGACGTGGACGTGGGGGGGCGCATCCTCGAGAAGTGGACGGAGGAGTGGTTCGACTGGTACCGGACCAAGGTGCAGGAAGCGATGCGAGTGCTGGCCGGAGTGGACGGACGGGTGTATTGGATCGGACTACCGGTCATGAAGTCGGACGTGTTCAGTGAGCACGTCGCCCTCCTCAACGACGTCTACCGGACCGAAGCCGAGCGGCATCCCACCATCACCTTCGTCGACACCTGGGATCTCTTCGTGGACGACTCGGGTGACTACGCCGCCTACCTCCCCGATGCCGATGGCACCGTGCGCCTGGTTCGCGCCCCGGACGGCTCGCATCTCACCCCGGCCGGTGGAGACCGGATGACCACCCTCCTCTACGAGCACCTGGCCCGGGATTGGGAGTTGCCCGCGTCGTGATGTCGGTCCGGTCTCACACCTTTCTCGGTACGTTGCCGCTCAAGCTCAGCACCAGCCGCATGGCCTTGTGCCCAAGATCGGCGGTCGGACCGAACATCAGCGGGCAGCCGCCCTCGATGACGGTGATGCCCTGGCTGCGGCCGAACTCGGCCGCCTGGGCCGAGAAGGAGCCCTGGCCGAAGGACCGGTGCATCCACACGTGACGGATCCCCAGCCGGGCGCATTCACGCATGGTGCCTTCGGCAAGCTCGGGCCGCGTGCCCACCACCACCGCCTCCACCCCTCCGGAGATCGACGCCAGGTCCGGGTAGCACGGGTCCCCCTCCACCTCTTCGGCGTTGGGATTGACCGGAAACACCTGGTAGCCGCGTTCTTTCAGCCGCCGGTAGACGGCGTTGCTGCCGTGGCCTTCCGGATGCCGGGAGACGCCGGTGACGGCGATGCGGCGGTTGGCGAGGAACTCGTCGGCTGCTTGCTGCACGGTAGGCATGATCGACACCTCCTCTGGTCAGGATCCACCTCCTGCCCGCCGTAGGCCAGGGGACAAGGCCCCTTCCGGACCCATGGTGGGACGGTCCATCCACCCCGAGGAGGCTCAGATCGAACGGGTCAGTCCGCCGTCGACACGGATGCTCTGGCCCGTGAGGTAGGAGGCTTCCGCCGACAGCAGGAACCGCACGGTGGCGGCCGCCTCCGCCACTCGTCCGTACCGGCCGGCCGGAATCCGCACCAACGTCTCGCGAGCCGGTGGGTGGTTGTCGAGGTGACCGGGCAGGACGTTGTTCATGCGGATCGCCGCCGCCGCGTGCCGGTCGGCGTACAGCTTGGTGAAGGCGGCAAGCGCGGCCCGCAGACTGGCCGACACCGGAAAGGCGGGGTCGGGCTCCACCGCCGCGAAGGTGGAGACATTGACGATCGCCCCGCCACCTTGGTCCCGCATGATCGGGGTGACCAGGCGGGCCATCCGGACCACGTTCAGCAAGAGCAGGTCGAGGCCTGCATGCCAATCCTGGTCGGTCAGCTCCAGCAGTTCGCCCCGGGCTGGGTGCCCGGTGTTGTTGACCACCGCGTCCACCCGGCCGAAGCTGTCCAGGGTCCACTCGACCAACCCGGCCAGGTCGGCCGGCTCGGTCACCGAACCCGTCATCCCCAGGCCACCGAGCCGGGCAGCCAGTGCCTCCGCTCCACCACTGCTCGACATGAGAGCGAGCTCATAGCCGGCGGCGGCGAGCTCGGTGGCGATGCCCGCTCCCAGCCCGCGGCCGGCGGCGGTGACGATGGCGACCGGCCGGGTCAAATCTCCTCCCGGCACGCGTGGGGTCGAGGACCGACGAGGGAACGGGAGGTCTTCAGGCGCTCTCCTCGATGAGGCTGGTTCCGGGTTGATAGGACGACCAGGCGAACCAGAACGTGTCGAGGTGAGGAACCCTCTCCAGGATCGCCCCTTCCAGCGGCCCGGCCACCGCCTCACCGAGGATGTTCCAGGTGGATCCGGTCTCGGCGTCGACGAACGTGTCTCCCTCGACGGAGAACGAGAGCGTTCGGCCGCCGGACTCCGGAATGAACAC